>NZ_PSWL01000036.1:0-31820 GCF_002932755.1 Rathayibacter sp. AY1B6 | reverse complement strand
GATCACCGGGTCGAAGGCGGTCGCGAGGAAGTCGGACGCCGTCTCGCCCATCCCGGTGGTCAGCACCTTGAGGATCCAGAACAGCGCCGTCGCCTCGGGCACGGTGGAAACGGCGTAGCGGCCGGCGAGGAGGCGGGAGCGGATCCGAGGGAGCGGAGGGCGTCGCTGATCGGTGAGGTGCGTCATGCCGCCATGCTCGGGCAGCCCGCCGTACCCGGGGCTGGGGGCTTCGCCGGGTCCGTTGAGCAAGAGCACAGCGACCGCACTCCATCGGCGTCGTGTCCGGCGGAGCTCGGCCGGCAGCCGCGCTCGATCGGCCGGACCGTCCCCGCGCGTCGTCGGCGCTTCCTGATCCCGGGGCCGCCGAGCCGGGGTCGAGCCCGGCTCCCCCGCCGACGGTCTGCTCCGAGAGTCGTCCGACGCTCGCCGCGACGTCCCCGGCCGTGATGGACTTGCCCGCATGATGATCTCTCCGCGCGAGTCCGCGCACGACACGAAGGCAGGCGTCTGATGGCCGAGGAGCGCGCGATCCTCGCGGGCGGATGCTTCTGGGGGCTCCAGGAGCTCCTCCGCGACATGCCGGGCGTCTTCAGCACCCGCGCCGGGTACGCCGGCGGCAGCACGCCGAACGCGACCTACCGCCACCACGGCGACCACGCGGAGGCGGTCGAGATCGAGTTCGATCCCGAGCAGCTCTCCTACCGCGACCTGCTCGAGTTCTTCTTCCAGGTGCACGACCCGACGACGAAGAACCGTCAGGGCAACGACATCGGCACGGCCTACCGCTCCGTGATCCTCTTCCTCTCGCCCGAGCAGGAGAGGGTCGCGCGCCAGACGATCACCGAGATCGACGCGTCGGGCCGCTGGCCCGGACCGGTCGTCACCGAGGTCGAGCCGGCCGGCGAGTTCTGGGACGCCGAGGAGGAGCACCAGGACTACCTGCGCAAGCACCCCGGCGGCTACACCTGCCACTGGGTCCGGCCGAAGTGGGCGCTCGACGCCTGATCCCGGTCACGCGGGACGCGGGGCCCCGGGCTCCGCTCCCGCGGGCACGGCTCGCGTCCGGTGCGCGAAGAGCAGCACGACGGCGAGCGCCGAGAGCACGAGGGCCGGCGTCGGAGCCCAGGCCGGAGCGAGCGTCACGGTCGCCGCTCCGACGACGGCCCCGCCCGCGAGGCTCGCGACGATGAGCGCCTGGAGGGTCCTCGACCCGGACGAGCGCTCGGCGAGCTCCTGCATCAGGCTGGTGAGCGTGCCCGTGACGAAGGTCGTCGTCAGTCCGGCGGCGCCGGAGATCCGCTTCGCCAGCACGGTCTGCAGCCCGAGCGCCGCCGCACTGGTCGCGATGAACGCGCAGTCGACGAGCAGCGACCGGCCGCCCTGCACCGTCGGCCAGGCGGCCGCGACGGCGAGCTGGAGGACGACCCCCACGAGCGCGATGGAGCGGAGCGGACGCCTCCCGTCGACGGTCGGCGACGTGCGCGCCCGCGTCGCGCGGAACCCGGCGTAGACCGCTCCGGCGAAGAAGACGATCGCCGTGACCGCTCCGGCCGCGGTCGTCAGCCAGGCGGAGCGGGGGTACAGCCCCAGCAGCACCAGGTTGCCCGTCATGTTCGCGGTGAAGATGCCGCCGAGCAGAAGGAACGCGAACGCGTCGGTCGCGCCCGAGGCGATCGCCAGCAGCACCAGGGCGAGCCTGAGGCGCGCACGACCGGTCACCGCCGTCACGCGCGGCCCTCAGCCATGGAGCTGCCGCCAGGTGACGATCTGCTCGCCGCGGAGCTCGTAGCTCCCGAAGCAGCGGAGCCAGTGGCCCTCACCCGTGTCGGAGCGGAGGTGCAGGGCGTGCTCGGTGAGGACGACGCTGCCGGCCACGGCGATCGTCACGAGGGCGATCCGGATCTCGGTGAACGCCCGGTGGACCTCGTCGCACATCTCGAGGACCCGCGCCCGTCCCGCGATCTCCTGCGAGCTCGACGCGCTGTACACGACCTCCGGATGCAGGAACGGGATGAGCTGCCGGCTGTCGCGAGCGCTCCACACCTCGAGGAAGTCGCGCACCACCAGCTCGTTCTCGATCATCGCGACGCCCCGCACCGACGCGTCCTGCCAGCTCTCGGCCATGGGTCCTCCCGCCGTCCCCGCACCGACACTCGTCGATGGCGACGAGCCTGCCCGAGAGCGCTCCCGGCGCCTACGCGTCGGATGACCCGATCTCCCCGGCGGCGGGCTCACCGCGCGTGCGCCGTCGCCAGCTCGCCCCAGTGCGTCGTCGCCCGGAGCGAGAGGGCGTCGCGCTTCATCGTCCACACCGGCCCCGCGCGGATCCCCGCCAGCCCGAGACCGACCGCGGACCGCCCGTGGCGCTTCGTCACGGCGTCGATGGTGGCGCCGAGTCCCTTCGTGTCGAAGGCGGCGTCGAAGATCTCGAGCAGCGCGTGGGAGTTCCGCGGCGACAGGTTCGTGAGGATGACGCCGGCCCGCACGTAGCGCGCGCCCTCCCGCAGCCGCGGGCGCAGGGTGCCGATCGCGGCCCTCACCATCGCCACCGGGTCGTCCGTGGGGACGGGGAAGCCGGCCAGGCCGCCCGCGGACTCGTACGGCGCGTCCGCGAACGGCGAGGTCGACGCGAACACGCTCATCGTCTTCGTCACCGACTCCTGCGCCCGGAGGCGGTGGGCGGCGCGCTGCGCGTAGACGGAGAGCACCTGCTCCATGTCCGCGATCGTCGTCACCGGAGTGGCGAAGGACCGGGAGAAGATCAGCTGGTCGCGGACGGTCCGGGCGGCCTCGAGCGGGATGCAGTCGACGCCGCGCAGCTCGTAGACCGAGCGCTGCAGGACGACGGAGAACTTCCTGCGGATGAGCGCGGGGTCCGCGTCGCGGAGGTCGCGGACGGTGTGGATGGACAGCTCCGCGAGGCGCTTCCCCGTGCGGCCGGCGACGCCCCACAGCTCGGTGACGTGCTGCGAGGCCATCAGCGCGTCGAGCTGCTCGGGCGTGTACCAGTCGGTGTCGCAGACGCCGCCCAGGCGCGGGTGCTTCTTCGCTCCGCCCTTGTTGACGAACTTCGCGAGCGTCTTGCTCGGCCCGAAACCGACGCACACGGGCAGCCCGACGTTCTTCGCGACCGCCGCCCGCATCGCGCGTCCGATCTTCGCCCGCTCGGCCACGTCGCCGTCGACGCCGAGGAAGCTCTCGTCGATCGAGTACACCTCCTGCCAGGCCGAGTACCGGCCCAGCAGCTCCATCACGCGGGCGGACAGCTCGCCGTACAGCTCGTAGTTGCTGGAGCGGGCGACGATCTCCGGAAGGCGACCGGACCGGATGAGCGGCTCGATCCGGAACCAGGGGGTGCCGTTCTCGATGCCGAGCCTCTTCACTTCGTCGGAGCGCGCCACGACGCAGCCGTCGTTGTTCGAGAGGACGACGACGGGCCGCCCGGCGAGCGTCGGATCGAACAGCCGCTCGCAGGAGACGTAGAACGAGTTCACGTCGACCAGGGCGATGCGCCGCTCAGAGCGCACGGTGCAGCCTGTGGAGGCAGACGGTGACGACGCCCCACACCTGGAGGTCGCTCAGCTCGGCGACGTGGATCGGCGGGTACTCCGGGTTCTCGGCCCGCAGCACCACTCCCCCGGGGTGCAGCTCGAGGCGCTTGACCGTCAGCTCGCCGTCGAGGATCGCGATGACGACGCTCCCGTGGGTCGGCGTGATCGACCGGTCGACCACGAGCTCGTCCCCGTCGCTGATGCCGGCGCCGACCATGCTCTCGCCCGAGACCCGCACGATGAACGTCGACGTCCTGTCGCGGATCAGGTGGTCGTTGAGGTCGAGCGACCCGTCGAAGTAGTCCTGCGCCGGCGAGGGGAAGCCCGCCGCCACCGCCTCGCTGGTGACGAGGAAGGTGACGGCGACGGCGTCCGAGGCCGGAGTCGCGATGCGCTCCACGACGGTCACGCTCATGGTCGGCTCCCTCCTCGTCGCGTCGAACGTGTGTTCGAACGCGTCCGAGTGTAGGTCGGGGGCACCGACATTCGGGGGGCGCCCGGCGCCGTCCTCGACCGCCCGCGGGGACGATCCCCGGCGACGCCGCCGGTCGCCGGGAGGAGTGGCGCGTCGGCCGACGCGAGCCCAGCCTCCCTGGAGCCTTCTCCGACACGATCCGACCTCACCCCTCGGAAGGAGCCTTTCCCCTGCGCGCATCCCGTCCTCTCCCCGGCGACCCCTGGCCGTCGGGGATGGTCATCACGGTCGAGGACGACCCCTGGGCGCTGCTCGAGCTCCGGTCGGCATCGGACCGCTGCGCCGCCGCGCTCCGCCGGTTCGCCGACGGCTCGCTGGAGTGACGGGGCACGGATCTCCGGATCGGATGAACGCACGCGCGTTTCGGACGGTATCCCTCTTCGAGCCGCCGATCTCCGGCGACCGCAAGTCTCGAGGAGTGCACGATGAGCAGGAACATCAGAGTCGGCATCGCAGCTGTCGCCGTCGCGGGCGTGATGGCGGTGGCACCCGTGCTCGCCGGTGCGAGCAGTGTCGCTCCCGCCGCGGCGACCAGCGACTCCAGCAGCGCGTCGGACAGGAACCTGATCAACGCGGTCCGCTCCGTGGCGGCGAAGCTGCGGGTCGTCGGCCTCTCCGACGGCGGCACGAAGCTCGTGCAGTTCAACCCGACGAAGCCCGGCAAGGTCACGAACCGCGTCGCCGTCGCCGGCCTCACCGGCGGCGACACCGCGCTCATCGGCATCGACTACCGGGTCCAGGACGGCGCCCTCTACGGCGTCGGCGACAACGCGGCGAGCGCCGGCGTCTACTCCATCGACCCGTCCACCGGCGTCGCCACCCAGGTGACCCGTCTCACCGTGGCGCTGAGCGGCACCTCCTTCGGCGTCGACTTCAACCCCGCCGCCAACGCGCTCCGCGTCGTCAGCGACACGGGCCAGAACCTCCGTCAGCCGTTCGCCACCGCGGGCGCCGCGACGGTCGCCGACGGCACGCTGAGCTACGCCGCGCCGGCCGTGGCCACCGGTGTCGCCGGGGCCGCCTACACGAACAACGATCTCGACGCGAACAGCGCGACCACGCTGTTCGTCCTCGACACGGCCCTCGACCAGATCGCGATCCAGTCCCCGGCCAACGCCGGAACCCTGGCGCCGACCGGGAAGCTCGGCCTCGACGCGGTGGGCGCGACCGGCTTCGACATCTACTCCGTCCTCCGCAACGGCAGCTCCATCGGCTCGGTCGGCCTCGCCGCCGTCAACGGGTCGCTCTACGAGATCGGACTGCTGAACGGCACGGCGACTCCGCTCGGCACCATCGGGGCGAGTGTCACCGACATCGCCGTCCCGCTCGTCCAGCGCTGACCCAACCGGACCACTCCGGCGACCAGGCTCCTGCCGACCGATGCTCCCGGTGAGCGCCGGTCGGCAGGACGGCGGTCGGCAGGACGCTCCGGCGGGCCGCCTCGGCCGAGCCCTCGTCGGAAAGTTCACTCAGCTATGCATCACCGTTCACCCACCGACGCGGCGATGAGGAGTGAGATGAGCGTGCCCCTTTTCGGGGTCTCACCTCTCAAGGAGTCCACGACGTGACACGACTGTTCCGCTCCGCGAACCGCGGACGCTCCGCCCTGGCCCTGTCGGCCGCTGCTCTGGTCTGCGCCGCCGCCCTGGCCGCACCCGGTGCCGCCACCGCCGTCGGTGCCGCCGACCTCTCCGCCACCGGCGGAGCCGCCCGCATCTCCCCGGTCGACGCCGACCTCTCCGACTCGCTGCGCGCAGCGGTGAAGGAGCAGGACGCGAAGAACGTCATCCTCCTCATCGGGGACGGCATGGGCGATTCGGAGATCACCGTCGCCCGCAACTACCAGTACGGAGCGGCCGGCCGCTTCCCCGGGATCGACGCCCTGCCGATCACCGGCCAGTACACGACCTACTCGCTCTACCGCGCGGACGACCCGGCGACCGGCGCCGTCAAGGGCGCCCCGGACTACGTGCCCGACTCCGCCGCCACCGGCAGCGCCTGGGCCACCGGCACCAAGACCTACGACAACGCCATCTCGGTCGACATCGACCAGCAGCGCAAGGACACCCTCCTCGAGATCGCGAAGGCGAACGGCCTGAAGACCGGCAACGTCACCACCGCCGAGATCCAGGACGCCACCCCGGCCGTACAGGCCGCCCACGTCGACGCCCGCAGCTGCTACGGACCCGACAGCGCGAGCTGCGGCGACGACGCGCTGGAGAACGGCGGACTCGGCTCGATCAGCGAGCAGATCCTCGACACCCGCGCCGACCTGACCCTCGGCGGAGGGTCGGCCAGCTTCGCGCAGGTCGCCCGCGCCGGCGACTGGAGCGGCGAGCCGCTGTTCCAGCAGGCCGCGGAGCGCGGCTTCCAGGTGCTCGGGGACGCCACGACTCCCGCCACCGCCGCGCAGCTCGACGCGCTGACCGTCGCCGACCAGGACGCGCCCGTGCTCGGACTGTTCAACGCCGGCAACCTGCCCGTCCGCTACGCGCCCACGCCGGCGACGGTCGGCGGAGCGGACGCCGCCCCGCAGACCTGCGTCGCGAACCCCGCCCGTCCGGCCGAGCAGCCGACGCTCCGCTCCATGACCGAGAAGGCGATCGACCTCCTCGACACCGGCGACAAGGGCTTCTTCCTCCAGGTCGAGGGCGCCAGCATCGACAAGCAGGACCACGCCGCGAACGCGTGCGGCCAGATCGGCGAGACCGTCGACCTCGACGAGGCCGTCCAGGCCGCGCTCGCGTTCGCCGAGGCGGACGGGAACACCCTCGTCATCGTCACCGCCGACCACGCCCACTCCAGCCAGATCGTCGACTCCACCCCGCCGACCTCGCTCAGCACCGCGCTGAAGACCGCCGACGGCAGCACCATGAAGGTGTCGTACGGCACCGCCGCCGAGGGCGGATCGCAGCAGCACACCGGAACGCAGCTGCGCATCGCCGCCTACGGGCCGGGCGCGGCGAACGTCGCCGGGCTCACCGACCAGACCGACACGTTCTTCACCATCACGAACGCGCTCGGAGTGGACCGCGACATCCGCTCGATGAGCTTCGGAGCCACCGCCGAGCTCTCCGGCTCGTCGTTCGCCCCCGGAGCCGACGTCACCCTCACCGCGAAGGGCTTCAACGGGGACACGCAGCTGATCGGCTCCGCGCCCCTGTTCACGGACCGCACTGCGACCCGCGACCTCGCCGGTGGCGGCCTCACCGTCACGGCGAAGGCGCCCACCACGCCCGGCGACTACAGCGTCACGGTGACCGGCGACCAGACCGGCAAGGCGATCACCCTGCCGTTCACCGTCACCGAGCGCCCGACGTCGAACACCCCCATCACCGACAAGGTCAAGGACCTCGGCGGGAAGCTGATCGACAAGATCCGCCAGCACTGAGCACTCGTCGGCCCGGCTCCTCGGGAGCAGCGCGGGCCGACGGAGTCGCAGGAAGGGCCGTCCCTCGGGGCGGCCCTTCCTCGCGTCGGGGGGGTGTCGGCACGACCGGACCGGTGAGCCCGCCTCCGATCAGGACGCGCCGACTCCCGGCGACCGGTCGCGATGCGGCACGGCCCCCGCGCGCTGCACGATCGAGCGGATCAGCGCTTCGAGCAGCAGCGCCGCCCGGCTCGCTGTCAGCGGAGTGGGCTGCCGATCCGACGAACCACTGCGACTCCCCTCGGAGGAACAGCCCGCTGCTCGAAAAGGTCCGGCTCATCAGAGGGAAGCGCGACTCGGCGGTCGGTGCGGTTGATGTAGAAATCGAACCCGCTGCCGTCGATCGTCCGCCGCGAGTGGAAGACGGCGCCGACCATCTCCGACGGGAGCTCGGAGGCCACTCCGGCGGCCTCGAGAAGTTCGGCGACGACATCGAGGAGGTCACCCCCTCGGAGACGGGTCGAGACGTAGGAGGCGCTGCCCGCTCCGGCCGCGCGCCGCGTCACCGCCGGCTCGCCCGCGTGCGGTCCTGTCGCGTAGCGGCGGACCACCCGCGTCTCAGGACTGCGGAGCTGGATCCCCTCGGTCCACAGGGATCCGCGCAGGTCACCCTCCAGCAGGACGTGCTCCTCCTCGAGGAGCGGGTGGAACTCCTCCACTCGGATGCCGAGGAGGTCGCGCAGAGCACCCGGGTAGCCGCTGGCGACGACGTGGTCGTTCTCGTCGGCGATCCCCGAGAAGTACGTGGTGATCAGGTTCCCGCCGCCCTCGACGTAGCCGGTCAGCTCGCGACCCGTCCGCCCGGAGACGAGGTAGAGCATCGGAGCGACGACGACGTCGTACGGGGTCAGGTCGGTGCCCGGGGTGATCACGTCCGCGCGGACGCCCGCGTCGGCGAGCGCGCGCCACCAGTCCAGCGCCTCGCGTCGGTAGCGCAGCAGCGTGCTGGGGTGCGATTCCAGCTCGCTCGCCCACCAGGAGTCCCAGTCGAACAGGACGGCGACCGGGGCCGCCTCGCGCCGGCTCCCCGCCACATCGTCCAGCCGGCGCAGCCGCTCCCCCAGCTGGACGACGTCGCGGAACAGCTGGCTGTCCTCGCCGGCGTGGGGCAGCATCGCGGAGTGGAACTTCTCCGCTCCGGCGACGGACTGCCGCCACTGGAAGTAGCAGACGGCGTCGGCGCCGTAGGCGACGTGGGTGAGGGCGTCGCGCGCCATCTCCCCCGGCTGCTTGGGCTGGTTGACCGGCTGCCAGTTCACCGCGCTGGTCGAGTGCTCCATCAGGAACCAGGGCGATCCCTGCGCGACGCCTGAGGTCAGCGCCGCTGAGAAGGCCAGCTCGTCGAAGGACTGCTCCCCGGCGAAGCGGTAGTGGTCGTTGGAGACGAAGTCGACCTCCCGCGCCCAGTCGTCGTAGGCGGCGTGGTTCTTGCCCTCCATGATCATGAAGTTGGTCGTGACCGGGATGTCGGGGGTGATCCGCCGCAGCACCTCGCGCTCGGCGACGAGGTACTCCTTCAGGGCGTCGGAGGAGAAACGGAGGAAGTCCAGGCGCTGGGTCGGGTTCGGCAGGGCCGCCACCAGACGCGGAGTGAGCACCTCCTCGAACGAGCTGTAACGCTGCGACCAGAACGCTGTCCCCCACGCCGCGTTGAGGCCGTCGATGCCGGTGTAGCGGTGCTCGAGCCAGGTGCGGAACGCCCGCGTGGCGTCCTCGGAGTGGTCCCAGGCGTTGTGGCAGCCGAGCTCGTTGCTGACATGCCAGGCGACGATCGCGGGGTGGTCCCGGTAGCGCTCGGCGATGCGCTCGACGAGCTCGAGGGCGTGCGCTCGGAAGACCGCCGAGGTGGGACGCCAGTGCTGCCGGCCCCCGGGCGAGAGGATCCTGCCGTCGGCGGTGACGGGGAGGATCTCCGGGTGGGCCAGCGTGAGCCAGGGCGGCGGGGAGGCGGTCGCCGTCGCCAGATCGACTCCGATGCCTCCGGCGTGCAGCAGGTCGAGGACCTCGTCGAGCCAGGCGAAGTCCCACTGGTCGGGGGCGGGCTGGATCTTCGCCCAGGAGAAGATGGCGACGGAGACGACGTCGACCCCGGCCTCCTGCATCAGCCGGACGTCCTCGGCCCAGACCTCGCGCGGCCACTGATCCGGGTTGTAGTCGGCGCCGAAGGAGATGCGCGGGGTGCGCTCCTCGCCGGTGCGGAGCCATCGGTGGTTCATGGAAGCCTCTCGTCGGTGTCCGGGCGCCGTGAAGACGGCGACCGCGGGTCGTGTGGGGTCGGGTCGGGTCGAGCGCGGGTCGAGCGCGATCAGGCGGAGCGCTGGGAGAGCGGGGAGATGACGAGCTCGTCGATCCGCACGTGGCGGGGTGCGTCGACCACGAACATCGCCGAGCGGGCGATATCGGCGGGCGCGAGCATCACCGATCGGGCCGCCGCGCCGGGGACCTCGGGCCGCTGGCGCAGGAAGTCGCTGTCGATGTCCCCGGGGCAGAGGAGTGTCGCGCGGACGCCCGAGTCAGCCTCCTGGTCGTTGAGGGTGCGGACGACCGGCGCGAGCGCCGTCTTCCCGGCGCTGTAGGCGACTCCGGCGCCGGGCGAGGGGCGCCAGCCCGCGATCGAGGAGACCACGACGATCACGCCGGATGCGGCGCGCAGTCCCGGAAGTGCGGCGTCGGCACTGCGGACGACGCCGAGGAGGTTGGTCTGCACGACGCTCGCGAACTCCGCCATCGACTGGTCCGCCCACGCCCGCCGCGGGGTGTTGGCACCGGCGGAGAGAATGACGGCGTCCAGGTGGTCGGTGCCGGTCGCGGCGGCGATCGCCTCGACGCGCTCACGGGCGTCGTCCGCGGCGACGTCGAACGGCAGCTCGAGGGCGGTGCCGCCTGCGGCGCGGACGAGTCCCGCCGTCTCGGACAGCTCGGGCGCCCTGCGCCCCGAGAGGGCGACGGTCCACCCCCGCTCCCCCAGGGCCGTCGCGCAGGCGCGCCCCACTCCGCTTCCGGCTCCTGTCACCCAGGCGACTCGCATCTCCGCGTCCATGAGATCTATAATAAGCAGACTTTTCAGAACGACGGGGGTAGGACATGCTGATGGATCTCACGGATCGGGCCGTCCTGGTGACGGGTGGCGGCCGGGGCATCGGGCGGGCGCTCGCTGAGCGGTTCGCCCTCGAGGGTGCGAAGGTGGCGGCGTTCGACGTCGCCTTCCCGGAGGGCGCGCCCGAGGGCGTCCTCCAGATCGAGGGCGACGTGACCGAGCCCGACTCCGTGGCGAGCGGCGTCGCTCGCGTCGCCGAGGAGTTCGGCGGTATCGATGTCCTGGTCAACAACGCGGGCATCAACGTCGAGGGCCGGGTGGCGGATCTCGATCTGGCCGCCTGGCGCCGCTGCTTCGACGTGAACGTCGGCGGCGTGTTCCTGATGTCGCAGGCGGTGCTTCCGCATGTGAAGGCCTCCGGTCATGGACGCATCCTCAACGCGGCCTCGTTCGCGGCGATCGTCCCCTCGGTGGGCGCGGCCGCCTACGGCGCATCGAAGGCGGCCGTCGTGCAGTTCAGCCGGGTGCTCGCCGGCGAGCTGGGGCCGTGGGGCGTCACGGTCAACGCCTACGCTCCCGGTATGATCCCGAGCGCCATGAACGGTTTCGAGACGATGCCCCAGGCGGCTCAGGACCGGCTGCTCGATACGCTGACCCTCCGCCGCTGGGGCACCGCCGACAGCATCGCCGATCTGCTCGTGTTCCTCGCGAGCGACGCCGCCGACTACATCACGGGCACGCTCATCGACGTGAGCGGCGGAAAGCTCGCCACGCAGCTCCCGCAGCGCGCCTACGAGGGAGTGGTCCCACCCGTCTCATGACTCATCAACGCTCCCTCGTCGACACCATCGGCACCGCCATCGTCGGTGGAGATCCGCCGACGGGCACGGTGCTGAACATCGAGACGCTCACCCGCGAGCACGGCGTCTCGCGGTCGGTGATCCGAGAGGCTCTACGCATCCTCGAGACGCTCGGGATGATAGTCGCCCGCCAGCGGGTGGGGATCACCGTCCTCGGCCGCGAGCACTGGCAGCTCCTGGATCCGCGGGTCATCGCCTGGCGGTCGCACACGGACGACGCGCAGATCCAGCTCCGCGAGCTCATGCAGCTGCGCACCATCATCGAGCCGGCGGCGGCGGAGCTCGCCGCGGTCCAAGGCACGGAGGAGCAGCTGACCGCGATCGTCCGGGCCGCCGAGGAGATGACCGCGACCTACCGCGACCGGCGCGTCGCCGCGTTCACGCGGGCCGACCTCGACTTCCACTCGGCGATCGTCGTCGCGGCCTCGAGCTCCGTCCTCGCGCAGCTCTCCGACACCGTCCTCGCCGCCCTCCGGCTGCGCTACTCCGGCAGCGTGCCGGTGTTCGACGAGGAGGGCGAGCGGGCCCTGGCCATCCACGTCCGGCTCGCCGACGCGCTCACCGCACGCGACGCCGGAGCAGCGGTCGGCCTCACCCGTGCGCTCGTCGATCAGACCCGGGGCCGCCTGGAGGAGCCCGTGGAGCACCCGGACGACGCGGTCGCGGCGACGCCGGGAGGCGGCGCATGAGCTCCGCCGTCCCCGCCTACTGGGAGGCCGCGGTGTGCATCCCGCCCGTGTCGCATCACGCCGAGGGCCCGCTCTGGGACCCGCGCGGCGACACGCTGATATGGGTCGACCAGTACGCGGGACTCGTCCGCTCCGCGACCCCGGAGGGTACGAGCTTCCTGCTCCGCCCCCCGATCGCCTTCGACGGTCCCGTGGGCGCCGTCGTCGGAGACGTGCGCGGCGGCTGGCTCGTCGCGGCTGCGGACGGCCTGTGGTCCCTCTCCCCAGAGGGCACCGTCTCCCCCGTCGTCGACGTCCTTCCGCGCGACGGCGTGCACCGGCGCATGAACGACGGGAAGGTCGATCCGGCCGGCCGGTTCTGGTTCGGCACGATGGCGATGGACAAGCGCTCGGGCGCCGGCTCCCTCTACGCCCTCGACCAGGGCGTCGTCACGGAGGCGGTCCCCGAGGTCACGATCTCCAACGGTCTGGCCTGGTCCCCAGACGGCGGCACGATGCATTACATCGACACCCCGACCCACCGCATCGACCGGTATCTCACGGAGGGGTCCGCCCTCCGTCGTGACGGATCGCTCGATCTGTCGTCGCGGCCAGGGAGCCCGGACGGCATGACGATCGACGACGAGGGGGCGCTGTGGGTAGCGATGTGGGGTGCTTCGGCAGTGCATCGCTACGACCCCTCCGGCGAGCTGATCGGTGTCGTCCACGTCGACGCCCCACAGGTCTCCAGCGTGACCTTCGGCGGACCCGATCTGGACACCCTGTTCATCACGACGTCCCGCGAGGACTACTCTCCCGCCGATGCCGCCGCGCACCCTCTCGCCGGAGCGCTGTTCCAGGTGCGGCCGGGAGTCCGCGGCACAGCGGCCGTCCTGTACCGGCCCTGATCGCTCCGCGCCGATCCTCTCCGGTCCCGCGGAGCGCGGCGGCTGTCGCGGGACAGTCGATCGCGCCCTCGACCGCGCATGAGAGCGCGGCGCGGGGAGGCCCCGCGCCGCGCTCTCGTATCGCTCAGCGACTCCGTATCACTTGTTGACGGAGAAGCCCTGCTGGTCGCCGTACTCGACGAGCTGGTCCTGCCAGTCCATCAGTCCGCTGCCGATGTCCTCGTGGTTGACGAAGGACTGACCGACGGTGTCCGGGAAGACGCTGTTGGCGTAGACCTGGAAGGGCAGGTACTGCCAGCCCGTGCTGACGGTGCGGGACGCTTCGACGAGGATCTCGTTGATCGCCTGCCCGCCGAAGTACTCGGGGGTCTGCGCCAGGAACTCGTCCGACTCGAGGTCGGCGACGGTCGCGGGGAAGCCGCCGGACTGGAGGAAGATGTCGATGCTCTCGTCGTCCGAGTTCAGCCACCGCACGAACGCAGCGGCCAGAGCCTTGTTCTCGCTCTGCTCGAGCACGACCTGTCCGCCGCCGCCGTTCTCCGAGTTGCCGCCCGTGCTGCCGCCGTCGGCGGTGGGCAGGGCTGCGGCGCGCCAGTCACCCGCGGCCTCGGGCACGGAGGACTCCAGCACGCCGGGCATCCAGGCCCCGCTGAGGAGCGTGGCGATGGTGCCGTCGCCGAGTGCGCGGTACCACTCGTCGCTCCAGCTCGGGATGTCCGGCAAGAGCTCGCCCTCGGTCAGGCGGGACCAGTTCGCGGCGAAGGCCTGAGAGCCCTCGTCCTCGAGGTCGACGGAGATCGTCGTGCCGTCGTCCGCGACCTCGAACGGGCGGCCGCCGGCCTGCCAGATCATGCTCGTCGCGAAGCCGGGGTCGCTGGTGTCGCCGGCGATGTAGGCGTCGGGGTTCGCTGTGTGCAGCTTCTGTGCGGCGGCGTAGTACTCGTCCCAGGTAGTGGGGACCTCGATGCCGTACTGGTCGAAGACGGCCTGGTTGTAGAACATGGCCATGGGGCCGGAGTCCTGCGGCAGGCCGTACAGGCCGCCGCCGATGCTGACCGAGCTCCAGGGACCGGTACTGTACAGATCCTCGAGGTCGGCGAGGCCGTACGGAGTCAGGTCGACGAAGGAGTCGGCCAGCGCGAACTGCGGGATGGCGAAGTACTCGACCTGGGCGACGTCGGGCGCGCCGGAGCCGGCGGTGATCGCGTTCTGCAGCTGCGTGTACTCGGTCGTGCCGGTGCCGACGTTCACGACGTTCACATCGACGTTCGGGTAGGCCTTCTCGAACGCGGCGACCTGCGCCTCGGCGGACGGAGTCCATGTCCAGTAGGTCAGGGCGCCGCCCTCTTCGAGGGCCGCGTCCAGGTCGGCCGCATCGGCGTCCGAGTTCGTCGCGCCGCCGGCGGCGGAGCAGCCGGAGAGCACCAGGCCGAGGGTGAGCGCGGCGCCCGCCAGGGTGCCGAAGCGGCCGAGACGCCGCCTGCTGGTGGAGTGAGTCATGGGAGTTCCTTTCGAGTGACTTCGTTGTACGGGAAGGGAGGGGAGGAAGGAGGTGCGGAGGTTCACTGCTTGACGCTTCCGGCGGTCAGACCCGACTGCCAGTAGCGCTGCAGGAACAGGAACGCGATGACGATCGGGACGATCGTGAGCAGCGAGCCGGTGATCACGAGGTTGTAGATCGGCTGGGCTCCGACGCCGGTCGCCTGCGCGCTCCACTGGCTGAGGCCGACCGTGAGCGGATACCAGGTCGGCTCGCTGAGCATGATGAGCGGCAGGAAGTAGTTGTTCCAGGTGGCGACGACGGTGAGGAGGACGACCGTGACGATGCCCGGGGAGAGCAGTCGCAGCGAGATGGTGAAGAAAGTGCGGAACTCGCTCGACCCGTCCATGCGTGCCGCCTCGAGCAGCTCGGTCGGGACGGCCTCGGTGGCGAAGCTCCAGATGAGGTAGAGCGCGAAGGGGCTCACGAGCGAGGGCAGGATGACCGCCCAGGGCGTGTTCGTCAGTCCCACCTGGCTGAACATCAGGAAGGTCGGCACGGCCAGGGCGGTCCCGGGCACCGCCACCGCCCCGAGGATGAGGGCGAAGACGCCCCGCTTCCCGGGGAAGTCGAACTTGGCGAGTCCGTAGCCGGCGACCGTGGCGAGGAGTGTCGCTCCGCCCGCTCCGACGACGACGTAGAGCAGGGTGTTGGCGAACCACTGCAGGAACACGCCGTCGCGGTAGGTGAGTGTCTCGTAGATGTTCTGGAAGAGCGCGAACTCGCCGCCGAAGCCGAGGCCGAAGGTGGAGAGCAGATCGCTCTGGCTCTTGGTCGCGTTGATGAGGAGCCAGACCAGCGGGACCACTGAGTACACGACGAAGACGACCATCATGACGGCGAGCAGGATCGAGCGGCGCGGGCGTCGAGCGCGGGGGCTGGTGCGTGCGTAGGAGACGGTCATCTCAGCGCACCTCGGAGCGCTGTCCGCGCAGCTGCACGATGTAGGCGATAACGGCGGTCAGGAGCCCCATGACGATCGCCACCGTGGCCGAGTAGTTGTACTGCTGGCCTGCGAAGGAGAGGTTGTAGGCATACATGTTCGGGGTGAAGTAGGTGGAGATCACGTTGGGGGCCAGCACTTTCAGGAGGTTCGGTTCGTTGAAGAGCTGGAAGCTGCCGATGATCGAGAAGATGGTGGCGATCACGACCGCGCTGCGGATGGCCGGCAGCTTGATGCTCCACACCACTCGCAGGCCGCCCGCTCCGTCGAGGTCCGCCGCCTCGTAGATGTCGGCGGGGATGACCTTCAGTGCCGCGTAGAAGATGAGCATGTTGTAGCCCAGGAACTCCCAGGTGACGATGTTGCCGATCGAGCCCAGCACCCACTCCGAGCTGAACGGCTGCAGGATCTCCGCGCCGAGCAGATCGTTGACGCTGCCCGTGAGGCCGAACTGGTTGCCGTAGAGGAAGCCCCAGATCAGTGCTGCCACGACGCCGGGAACCGCGTAGGGCAGGAACAGCAGGATCCGGAACGCGCCTCGGCCGACGAGGTGGGCGCTGTCGATGGCGAGAGCGGCGACGAGGGAGAGCACCAGCATCACCGGGACCTGCACGACGAGGAACAGCGTGACGCGGCCCAGCGACTCCCAGAAGCGCGGGTCCTGCAGGAGGAGGACGTAGTTCTCCACTCCCACGAACGCGTTGCCGCCGACCAGCTGCTGGCGGAACAGGCTGAGGTAGATCGCGTAGACCACCGGCGCGACCAGGACCGCCAGAAACACGAGCATGAACGGGCCGATGAACCCCCAGCCCCGCCAGTCGCGGCGGGCGCGGCGGGCGCTCACCGGTCGGGCTGTCGTCAGAGACACCATCGTCGCTCCTCAGTCGTTGAGATTTTTGGTCACGTGACCATCTGGGTCCGGACTCTAGCATGGAGCCATGAGCAACGAGAAGGATCCCCGTGCGACGCCTCCTCCCGCGGCCCCGGTGCGCGCGGACGACCAGGATGTCTGAGGCGCACCGTCCCGGTGCGACGAGGCACAAGGGACCGTCTCAGAGCGACGTCGCCGAGCGGGCGGGGGTGTCGAAGCAGACGGTCTCGCGCGTCGCGAACGGGGCGCCCGAGGTCGACTCCTTCACCCGGGAGAAGGTCCTCCTGAGCATGACCGAGCTCGGCTACCGGCCCAATCGCGCGGCCCGCGCGCTCCGATCGGGCCGGTACCGGAACATCGGCGTGGTGCTCTCGACCCTCTCCTCGTTCGGCAACCGCCGAACCCTCGAGGCGATCTCCGCAGAGGCCAACCGGGCCGGGTACTCTCTCACGCTCATCACCGTGGACGTCTCCAGCCGGGACGAGACGAGCAACGCCTTCTCGGTGCTCGCCGACCAGGCCCTGGACGGCATCATCATCGTGCTCGAGCAGTTCCACTACCGAGACAACCCGGACGTGCACCTCCCGCCAGGCGTTCCCGTCGTCTCCCTGGACGCCAGCCGGGAGACCAGCCATCCCGTGGTCGACTCCGACCAGAGGCACGGCGCACTGCTCGCCACCCAGCATCTACTCGACCTCGGGCACGACACGGTCTGGCACGTCAGCGGACCGAGCGACAGCTTCGCGGCTCTGCGACGGGAGGCCGCCTGGCGGGAGGCGCTGCGTGAGCGCGGCATCGAACCGCCGGCCACCCTCGCCGGCGACTGGTCGACCGGATCGGGGTACCGCGCCGGAGTCACGCTGAGAGAGCGGGATGACGTCACCGCAGTGTTCGCCGCCAACGACCAGATGGCGCTAGGAGTCCTCCTCGCCTACCACGAGGCGGACATCCCCGTGCCCGGCCGGGTCAGCGTCGTGGGGTTCGATGACATCGAGGAGGCCGAGGCCTTCTGGCCCCCTCTGACGACGGTCCGCCAGAAATTGATGGAGGTCGGCCGTGTGAGCGTTCGGACACTCGTCGCGGTCATCGAGGGCCGCGAGGCCGTGGATGCTCGAACGACGGTCTCAACCGAACTGATCGTGCGGCGAAGCACGTCGTCCCCTCCTCCGCGAAATGGCAACGCGACCGATCATCGGGGTGGATGAAGCCGTCGGAGCGGCGATTCGAGGTCGACGGCAGGCGGCCGATCGGCGAGTGACGCGAGATGAGCACACGGCTCATCCGAAGATCCGCGGTGCGGCTGGGTGTGGACCGAGCCGAAGCGCTGGCTTGCGTGGACTCGCTGACCAGCGCGCGCCGTCCGGCTCGGCGGCGATCACGAGGGTGCAATGGTTGGTCGAGGGGATGTGCACGAGCGCGAACCGACGCCCGTGCGAGAAGCTGCCGGTGGGCGGGGGGGGTCCTGGTGGTCTCCTGCCCGGACGCGGACAGCGACAGTGCGGATCGGCTCAGCATGCTCTCCGCCTGGGACGGCAGCGCGTCCGGATCCGCGGTGGGCGAACGCGGGTGAAGACGCTGAGGGGGGACGACCTGCGCGCCGTCGCCCGAACCCTCTGCTGCGCCGCCTGCGTCGGCGATCAGTCCGCGGCTGCTGCGCCGAGCGCCGCCTGCACCGCGCGGATGCTCGATCCGAGCACACCCGAGGTCAGGAGTCCCGGACCGAGCGGGCCGGACGGGTCCTCACCGAGGAGCGGCAGGGTCCGCAGTGCCGCCCGCACCTGCCCGCTCATGTGCCCCAGCTGCCACCGGATCTCGGCCTCGCCGCCCTCCCGCGTCGAGGCCAGCCCGACCGCCTTCACTGCATAGGCGGCGGCGCCGAGCGCGTGAGCTCCCATGTGGGCGACGCCGGACGCCTGTCCCGCCGACCGCGCCGCAGCCTTCGCCGCCGGAGAGATCGCCGACTGCGCCGCACGACCCGCGACGAAGCGGAGCCGGATCTCCCCCGCCGCGTCCGACTCGCCCCGCGAGAAGGCTCGGGCGCGGGCGATGCCGTCCCGTGCCCGGACGTCGTCGGGGGCCTCGGCCTCGAAGAGGGGGAGCACCCTCTCCGCGCAGTCGGCGGCCCACACGGCGACGAGGCGACGATCGGCTTCGGACAACGACTGCGGGGACATGCCAGCACTCTCGCAGACGGCTCGAGCGTCCGTCCGTCCGGAGTCGCCCGTGGCCGCGGTCGTCGGGGCGGATGTGCCGGTAGTTCCCGCTCATCGGCGCCCGACCCGCGGAGGGGCTCGCGGCTAGAGCACGTCGGCGATCGCGGCGAACGTCCTGTCCGGGTCCTCGAGCTGCATGTCGTGGTGCACGCCCGGGAGCCGGCGCACCTGCCAGCCCCGCTGCTCGAGCCGCGCGGCCAGGGCGTCGGGCAGCACCGCCGGCGACTGGTCGGAGAGCACGATCGTCGACGGGACCGCCGGCGCCTCGACCGGGACCGGGTGGAAGGCGACGTCCCGGAACACGCCGACGGCCATCCGCGCGTCGAACCGCTTCTTCGCGTCGTCGAGGAGCTCCCGGGTCCCGGGGCTGCAGGCGGCGCGGACCGCGGCGCTCGCCCGCGCCTGCCCGAGCTGGGCGACGCCGAGCGACAGGAGCGGTGCCGCCCAGAACAGCCGTCCGGCGAGGCCGCTCGTCGGCAGCGACAGGGCGAACCCGGGATCGAGGTAGACGGCTCGGCCGGGCGCGAGCGCTGGGACGGCGCGCTGCAGCACCGCTCCGCCGAGCGAGTGGCCGACCACGCTGTGGAGCCCCGCCGGCAGCGACTCGACCAGATCGGCGGCCATGTCGTCGATCCGGTACGACTCCGCCCGTGCGCTCGCGCCGTGCCCGCGCAGATCGACGGCCGTGACGGTGCAGCGGCCGGTCGCGACGAGCCGCTCGACGAACGGCCCCCAGGTCGCCGCCGACGCGCCGAGCCCGTGCACCAGCCCGACGTGTCGCGGTCCGGATCCGGTGGTGATCGTCTGCAGGAGCATCCCCTGATCCTGCCCGAGGCGGTGCCCGAGGCCGAGGTGCCCAGCGGAGAGAGCCTGCGGCTGCACGCTCCGCGTCGATGATCGCGCCACACCTCCTGCCAGCGAGGTGCCCGCTCTTGACTCCGTCGACGAGCGCTGAGAAGTTCTCCGAATGCGGAGGGCACCCCGCTTTCCGTCCGAGCAGCCGAGACGAGAGGTTCTCCATGACAGCGATGAGCAGACCCACGGGAACGGTCGGCGGGATACCCCTCGTCGGGGCGGCCGGTCTCGTCGTCGGCGCGGTCCTGGGCGGAGCCGCCGTCTTCGCAGCGGGACACCTCCTCGACGACTCGAGATCGAGGATCACGATCCAGGACGTCACCCGCGCGGACCTGGACGGCCTCGAGCGGGCCGCCGCTCCGAGCAGGGACGCCTGCGGAGATCGTCGCGGGTGCGTGGAGGGCGTCGACGGGCCCGGGGCGTCGATCCACCGCTACCGCTCCCTCGATCTCGCGCGGCAGGCGACGGTCTACAACACGAGGGACGTCTACCGGTCGGACCGGCTCGTCATCGAGTTCGAACCCCACCTGGGTCCCGCTGAGCGGCACGACCTGATCCAGGTGATCGAAGGGACCTGGACCGGAAGCAGCGATTGACGGGCGTGAAGCGAGCCGGTCTCCCGAACCGAGCGGCTCGACGTCCGGCGAAGGGACACGTCGGTCCCGCGCCGCGAGCGCCTCCGCTCACTCGTCGTCGTCGACGAACGGTGGGAACGGTCCGATGTCGCCGGTGCGGAGGTTCCCGTAGTAGCTCGGCACCCAGGCCTCCTCGGGGACCCGTCCGACCACCGGCGACACGATGACGACGTGATCGAGGAACTCCTGCTCCCATACGAGGCAGTCCCGGTAGATGTGCCCGCGCAGCGGCCCGTCCACGTCACGGGCCGGCAGCTCCCTCGCGTGGACGGGGAGGAAGAGCGCGTTGACCGGCGTCATCGTGATCGTGTGGTCGATGTGGGGCTGCTCCGCCTCGACCTTGTCGAGCATCGCATCGACGAGCTGCTGAACGCCGTTGCTCACCGTGTCCTCGCTTCCTCGTCCGGGGGCCTCCCGCGTCCGCGAGGCCGGCCCCGCGACGACCGTATCCATCACGCGCCGCCCGGCTGAAGCCCGTGGCGCGAGCATCGGGGGCAGCGTCGCGAACTGCTCGGACGGCGTCGACGGGCGACCGGAGGACCGGGCCGGTCGACTGCGCGCCCAGCGCCGATCCTCCCCCGGAATGCCCACCGGACAGGGGCCTCCGCAGGGGGTCCGCTCCGCTGCGGTCCGGGCCTACGCTCGCCCCATGCACCTCCGCACTGTCGCGATCAGGCCCGGCGCCGCCGCCCTCGGGCCGGTCGGCGCGCCGCCTCGGACCGCGCTGGACGAGGTGCTCGCCCACCTGATCGCGGCGCTGGCGATCGGATCCGGCCTGCTGCTGATCCCGACGGGCGTCGGCGGAGTGCCGCTGCTCGCCACAGGATCGACCGGAGCGAGCGCCTTCGAGGCCTGGACGCTGATCCGCACCACCGTGGCGCTGCAGGTCGGCATCGCCGTGCTCGCGATCGGTCTCGGCGCCGTGGCGCGGACGCGCGGACCCGCGGGAACCCGAGCGGAGCGCTGGTGCGTGGTCGCCGCGATGAGCGCCGCGATCGGCGTGGTGCTGCTGGTCGTGCCGCCGGTCTGAGGACCCCCCGGGGAGCGTCGCCCACCAGTCTGTCCGGGTCGCCGCGCGCGCTCGTGACCGGACCGTCACCTCGCGCCGAGCGGCGTGATCGGATCGTTGCAGGATCCGGCACCGGCTGAGGTTCCGCATAGGACACACTCAGCGACAGGGGGCGAGCGTCCCCCGCTCATGGGGAAGCCGACCGCGATCAGCGGCTCGGAGGAAGCAGGAATCGTGCGCTCTGCGCGACGACGCCACGGCGTCACCGTCATCACCACTGCGGCACTGCTGGGGGCGCTCGCGTTCCCGTCCGTCGCTCTGGCCACCGAGGTCGTCCCGGACGCCGCCTCGAGTCCTGCACCGGCCGAGCCGGCTCCCACCGCGGAGCCGACCGCGACTCCGGAGCCCACGGCGACGCCGCAGCCGGCCTCGACTCCGGCGCCCACTCCGGCTCCGACCATCGCGCCCGTCGAGAGCGCGCAGTCGCCCCTGGCGATCGCCCTCGACCGCACCACCTACGAAGCGGGCTCGGCGTTCTCCGCGATCCCGTCGGCGGAGGGCTGGGCCGGCGGCCTGGACGTGTCCGGGACCGGTTTCCAGCCCGGCACCGTCGCCGTCGTCGTGCTCCGCGACGGCGACTCGGAGGAGGCCGTCACCACCAGCGTGATCACCGCCTCCGGCGAGCTCCGCCTCCGGGACTGGCTCCCCACCGACGCGGACGGCGTCGCGGTGGACCCCCATCTCCCGCTCCCCGGCGAGACGATCTCCGTCATCGCGGAGGGACTCGACGCCTCCGGCGCCCGTGTCGCCTCCGATGCCGTCGAGCTGACCGTGACGCAGCCCGACACGAGCGTCGTCTTCCAGAACCGGGAGGACGGCGGGGTGCTCCCGGCCGGTGCGGACATCCAGGTCGGAGAGTTCCGGATCCACGGCGTCGTCGCCTCGTTCCGCGGATTCGACCGCGGCGAGGACGTGTCCGTCACGCTCACCGCGCCCGACGGCAGCACCTCCGCCCTCGTGCCCCCCGCGCCGACCCCGCTCTCGGGCGAGGCCTTCGTCCTGCTCGACGCCGACACCATGGCGGACCAGCTGGGCACCTTCACCGTCACCGCCACGGGAGAGACCAGCGGACGCTCCGTGACGTCGTCGCTCGAGCAGGTCCCCTCGCGCACCGCGATCCGGATCTGGCCCCAGGGGGCTTCGCCCGAGCCCGCCCCGGCGGACGGACAGCCCACCAGCGGTGGCGCACTCCTCGGCTTCGGCGCGGACGAGACCGTCTCGATCGGCGTCTTCTCGACCTCGGGTGCGCGCCAGACGCTCACGGGCGGCGGCTCGAGCCTCGAGGTCGGCGTCGACGCGCTGGGCTGGAGCCTGATCTCCCTCGGCGAGTACCCGCTGCAGGACCCGGCGAGCGAGATCTACTGCGTCATCGCCCGCGGCACGTCGAGCGGTCTCGTGGCGAGCACCTCCTACGACTACACCCTGACGGAGGAGGACCCGATCGCCGGAGAGGCCGACTGCTCCGCCGCGGTCGCCGCGGTCACGGCGCACCCTGTCGGCGCCGGGCCCGCAGGGCACCCGGCCGGCTCCGGACCCGCTGCGCAGACGGGCGGCCACCGCCCTGTCCTCGCCTCGACCGGCGTCTCGACGACCGCGCCGCTCGCCCTGGCCGCCTTCGGCATCCTCGGCGGTCTCGCCCTGACGGTGCTCCGCCGCCGCGCGTAGACGGCCACGCACCGCGGACGACGAAGGCGCCCGGGCACACCGCCCGGGCGCCTTCGCGGTCGCGAGACCCGTCGGGTCAGTCGGACGGCACCGCGCAGGTCTCCTCCGCCGCGGTCTGACCCGGAGCGTCGACGGCGACGGGAGCGGGATCCGTCGGAGCCGCGCCGCCGTCCGCGGGCGCCTCCGCCGCGGGCGCCTCCTCCGCCGGAGCGTCGGATGCGAGGGTCACCGGCTGGTCGTCGAGGACGCGGTTCATGAGCTCGGCCCCGACCTCGGCGTTGGGCACGACCTTGCCCGGGTAGTCCGGGTCGTCGAGCGCCGGGTACTGCACGAACACCATCTTCGAGAGGTCGACGTCCTTCAGCGCGAGGGCGAGCGAGATCATCGTCGCCGGGCTCGTGAGCGACGTCGACAGGTGCACGTTCGAGGAGGTCGCCTGCGCGAGTCCGTAGAGGGCGGGGATGTTCGAGAGGGTGTCGGCCGAGCGGACGGTGCGCATCAGGGAGGCCAGGTACTGCTGCTGCGACGAGATGCGGCTGAGGTCGCTCTGGTCGCCGACGCCGTGGCGGCTGCGGAGGAACGAGAGGGCCATCGACCCGGAGACGGTCGAGGTGCCGGCGGGCAGGTCGAGGCCCGAGTCGGTGTCGAGGATCGGACCGGTGAGGCAGATCGGGACGCCGCCGACGGCGTTGCTCATCTCGATGACGCCGTTGAAGGACACCCAGCCGGCGTAGGGCACGGTCAGCCCGGTGAACTGCTGCAGGGTGTCGTTGACGCAGGCGAGCCCGCCGTACTGGAACGCGGAGTTGAGCGGGACGCCGGTGGTCGCCTCGGTGACGACGCCCGTCTCCGGATCGGTGCAGGCGGGACGGTCCAGGATCAGGTCGCGCGGGAAGCTGATCACCGTCGCGCTGCGGTGGTCGGCCGAGACGTGGAGAAGGATGTTCACGTCGTTGAGCGTGTCGTCGCGGACGCCGAACGTGTCGCCCTGCGTCGCGTCGTTGTCGGTGCCGACCACCAGGACGTCGAAGCCGCCCTCGACCGCGCCCATCTGCACGTTCCCCGCGGTGGGAGGAGCGACGCCCAGGTCGACCGCGTTGTCGGCGACGTTCCGGCTGATGCTCACCGTCGCGATCGCCACGAGCGAGGTGGCGCTGACGGCGAGGACGCCGACCACCGCCGCGATCCCGACCACGACTGTCCGCACCCCGGACCGCCGCCGGAGCCGCCCGTGCCGCACCGCGCGCTCGTGAACCCTCATGCGCTCCCACCCCTCGCCCCGCCCGCCCGTTGGCGGACGCAGTCGCTCGCCAGTGTAGGCAGGCGCCCTCCGACGCGGCGTGGAACGCCCCTGCTACGGTCGTGCGCGCATCGAGGAGCGGAGGAGGAGCCGTGGAACGCCGAGTCGTCGACCCCGTCACGCAGGTCGAGTGGATCGTCCCGCGCTTCGCGACGGAGGAGGGCACCCTCGCCCGCGCGCGGGCCGATCGGGAGGGGCGGCTCACGGATCTGCGCCTGTCCCCCGACCACTGCGCGGGGTATCCGCTCTGGGGAGTCGACGGCATGATCGACGATCCGGGTGCGGTCGGCGTCCCGGAGGCCCTGCTCGGACCGCTGCTCCGCTGGCAGGAGCTCTGGGCGTCCGGGTGCGACGTGTTCGAGGGCTGGAGGAGCGCCGAGGCGGAGGAGCGCTGGCTCGCCCTCGGCCGCGAGCTGCACACCGAGCTCGAAGCCGCCCTCTGGCTGACGACCCGGGTGCACGCCTCCTTCTGAGGGCGACGCGCTCGCAGCCCCCGGCCGCGGATCAGCGAGGCGGGCGACGCTCGGCTTCGCGCGACGGCACTCCTCGGCTGATCGGCGCGACGAGCCGCCCGGTCCGCTCGCTCCAGAGCGCGGCCACCGCGGAGCGACGCCGTTCCACCACTCCGACCATCACCGCGGCCGCAACGAGCAGCACGAAGCAGACGCTGTAGAGCAGGCCGAACGTCGGCGGCGGCGCGACGAAGACGGCCACGGCCGCGAAGGCGGGCACGATCCCGGCGAGCGTCAGCCACCAGCCGAGACAGGCGTGCTGAAGACTCCGGTACTCCTCCACGCTGACGACCTCGCACGGCACCCACACCCGGAGCACGGGACGCAGGCGATCGCGGTCATCACGAGAGAGGACCGTCCAGGTGGACCGGTAGAACCGCCCCCCGCCCAGCAGAAGGAGCGTGCCGCGCTCGTAGGCGGCTGCGGAATGGAGGACCGGCGCGGGCGCCGTCCGCTCCGTGCGCTCACCGAAGTCCGGCGGAGGCAGCGGCGTCGAGTCGGAGTCGGCTGCGCGGTCGGGCACCAGGAGCCCCTCGAGCCGATCGACCAGCACCCGGAAGCGCTCGTTCAGTCGCCGATCGGCGAGCCCTGTCGTCGTCTCCCGCAGCCCCCGAGGCGCCGACAGCCGGTACCGGAGGACGTCGTACGCTCCGTCATCACCGGACCGCAGACGCGATCGATCGTGGCGCAGGACGACGGCCCACTGCGGGCGCTCGTACTCCTCGAGCAGAGCGATCAGCGCGTCCAGCACAGCGACGACGTCCGATCGGTCGGGCATTGTGCGCCCCCCTCACCTCTTCTTCCGCGCCGATGCTACCGAGCCGCGCGGCCGAGCGGTGCTGAACGGTGGCCGGAGCAGGAGCCGCCGCCGCAACCCGTCCCCGGACCGGCCCCCGCATGCCTACCCTGGACGGTGCGCTCTCCTCGTCTTCTGCAGCAGGTCGTCGGCAAGCTCGGCGGGCAGCGGCCCGCGGCCCCGGTGAGCCGTCGAGCGCAGCGGGCACTCCTCGCCGAGCAGACGGTCCGCGGGGTGCTCGAGCTCGCCGTGCGGCTGGGCGAGACGCTGCTCTCGCTGGGGTCCGCGGCCGCCGAGGTGACCGAGACGATCCAGCGGGTGTGCCGCGCGTACGGCATCGAGTGCCAGGTCGACCTCACCTTCACGTCGATCCTGGTCGTGCACGACGGAGGCGACGACTCCCCCAGCGTGAGCGTGCTGCGGGTCGTCCCCTCCCGCAGCGCCGACTACGAGCGGCTCTCCCGCGTGACGGCGCTCGTCACCGCCATCACCGAGGGCTCGCCGGAGGTGCGCGTCGCCGACGCCGTCGACTCCGCCGAGGCCCGCGAGGAGGCGCGGCACCAGTTCGAGGCCGCGCACGACCGGCTCGACGCGATCCTCGTCCAGCCGCACCGCTACCGCCGCGGAGTCGTCACCCTCACGCTCGCGCTGATGGCGGCGGGCGTCGCGCTCCTGCTCGGCGGCGGACCCCTCGTCGTGCTCCTCGCCGCCGCGACGGCCGCCGCGATCGACCTGGTCAACCAGATGCTCGCCCGCTGGGGCCTGCCCGCCTTCTTCCAGCAGATCGCCGGTGCCGCACTGGCGACCGGAGTGGCGGTGGTGCTGCTCGCGGTCGTGCCGCGGCTGCCCGTGGAGCTGGCGGTGCTCCCGCCCGCGCTCGTCGTCGCGTCGGGGGTGGTCGTGCTCCTCGCCGGGCTCTCGTTCGTGGGAGCGGCGGACGACGCGATCAACGGGTTCCCGATCACGGCGGGCGGCCGGCTGCTCGAGGTCGGACTGCTGACGCTGGGCATCGTCGTCGGCATCGCCGTGGTGCTGGACGGCGCGCGCTCGCTCGGGGTCGAGCTGGTGCTGGTCGACTCCTACGCCCGCCCCTGGCCGGCCGCCGTGCAGGTGCTCGGCGCCGGGGTCGCGGCCGGCGCCTGGGCGCTCTCGTCGCACACCCCGCCGCGGCCCGCGCTCATCGCCGCCCTCACCGGCGCCGGCGCGTTCCTCGTCTCCGACTCGCTGACCACCTCGGGTTTCGCGCCGCTCATGGCCAACGCCCTCCCGGCGCTGGCGATCGGCCTGCTCGGCGAGATGCTGGCCGAGCGGATGCGGGTGCCCGCCGTGGTGACCACCGCGTGCGCGATCGTCCCCCTCCTGCCCGGCCTCACCCTCTACCGCGGCGTCCTCGGCCTCACCTCGAACGCCGGCCCGAGCGCCGGGATCGAGCTCCTGCTGCAGGCGGGCATGATCGCGCTGGGCCTCGCCGGCGGAGTCACGCTCGGCCGCATCGCCTACCGCAGGCTGCGCACTCCGATCGTGCGCGCCGTGGCGCCGGTCCGCGCCCGGACGCGTCGCGACCGCGGCATGGAGCAGGCCCTCGCCGCCGACGTCCTCTACCAGGACGACGCCGCGGCGGCCCCCGAGCAGCAGGCGGGCGCACCGGCCCCGGACGAGTCGTCCCCGGGCTCGCCCGCGCCGCTGCCGGACGAGCCGGCGACCACGGCGGAGGAGCCGTTCGTCCGGACCGGTGTCGTGCCGATCGTCAGCACGATCGGCGTGACGGAGCCGCTCCCGGTCGTTCCCGAGGAGGATCCGGCCGGACGGGACTGACGGACGACCGCGCCGAGCCCGGGATCGACAGACCGTGGGCCGCGAGGTGGTCCCTCAGGGCGCGGACGCCGGGCAGCCCGACCTGGTGCGCGACGAGCTCCGCTTCGATCGGCGTCACCGCCGGGTAGGTGCGCAGCAGCTTCTCCGCCGTCTCCGCTCGGGCGAGCCGCAGGGCGCCCTTCGCCGTGGTGCCGGTCGGTGCGAACGCGCGCTGCAGCCTCCGCTCGCTGACGGCGAGCTCGGCCGCGAGGCGGCGGACGGAGAGAGCCGGATCGCCGAGCCGTTCCCGGATGATCCGCCGCGCGCCGAGGACGAGGCGGCGGTCCGCGGGGTCGAGCGTCCGCGGCAGGTCCGGTCCGATCCGATCGAGGACGTCGGAGGCGAGCGCCTCCAGCGCCGTCCGGTAGCCGGTCGGGAGCGGGATCGACGACTCGTCGGTGCTCCCGAGGATCTCGTTGGCGAGCGCGGAGAGGGTCCGGACCCCTCGGAGGGCGCCCTCGACGAGCAGAGGCTCCTCCCCCAGCTGCAGGTCGAACCGGGAGGAGGTCGATCCGAAGACGATCTCGATCGTGCCGACCGGACCGGTGTTCCTCGTTCCGAGGACGCGCGTCGCCCGGGTGAACACGGCCTGCCCGCGCTCCACCCGGACGCTCCCGGAGGGGAGGAGGAGCTCGAGCGCGCCCTCGGTGACCATCGAGAGCGAGACGCCCGGCGAGCGCGACCCGCCCCAGCTCGTCTCCCCCGGTCCGCGGAGGATGCGCGCGAGGGCCAGATCCGGCGCCCGGTAGGTGTCCGCCACCAGCCGGAAGCCACGGGCGGCCGCTGCGGTGGCGAAGCCGCGCCCGCCGAGCCAGGCTGCCGCGCTCGCACCTCCGAGGCCCACTCTCCGCTCGAGCACCACCGGGTCGCTCCGCAGCATGCGCCCACCCCTCCCCTGTCGGCCTTCGGTCCGTCCTCCGTACACAACCACACGCGTGTTATCCGCGCCGAACGGACGACAATGCGACCGCTCCTGACGAGAAACCGTCCGATCGCCGCCGCGCCCTCGATCTGACGCCGCGTCTCGGTGACGATCGGTCAGATCCACCCGTCGGCTGCGGAGAAGAACCCGACACGCGCAGGCGGGCCGGTCGCCCTCCCGGGCGGCCGGACGGAGCCCTCGTCTGCGTCGCCGCATCGCCGGCGCCGACACGACACCGCGAACCGGACGGACCACCGTCCTCTAGGAGACATCCATGTCACACACCCCTCAGCTCGACGAGACATCGACGGACGCCCTGTCCGGGGCTGCGCGCGAGGCGACCTCCCGCCGGACGATCGTCCGCGGAGCCGTCTGGGCCGCGCCGGTCGTGGCGGCCACGATCGCCGCCCCGCTCGCGGCGGCGTCGACCGTCCCGACCGACCCGCAGGTCGACCTGGCGACGACGGTGCGGCGCCCGACCGAGGCCCCCGACGGTGCGGTCTCGGGCGGCGGGACCTTCAACGGCAATCCGATGTACAAGGGCTACCGGGACCTGACGTTCGTCACGACCTACCGCAACAACGGGCCCGACACGGTGCCCGCCGGCTCCGTCATCGGCTTCGGCCTGGCGTTCGCCGGCTACTGGGACTCGCTCGCGGTGCAGGAGAACCCCGCCTCGATCCCGCTGACCGACCTCGGCATCGACACCAGCGCGACCACCAAACTCGAGGAGGATCCCAACGTCTCGGTCAACATCAAGTGGTGGTCCCAGCGCGTGGAGAAGCCGCTCGCTCCGGGAGAGGTCTTCAACCTGACCTACAAGGCCCAGCTCCGGGATCGTCCGTCGAACCCGTCGGGTGTGGGCTTCCCGAAGTACGGCTCGCTCTCGTTGCGGTCGCGGTCGCGCATCATGGTGGGGTCGTCGGGCGCCGTCGACTCGAACGCCGAGAACAATCGCGACGTCAGCGACCGGTATTTCGCGATCGACAACACCGCCAGCTCCCGCGGCTAGCCCCTCCCCGCACAGCACGGCTCCTCCTCTCGGCGGGTCGACCCCCTCGGGTCGGCCCGCCTCCGTCGTGCGGCCGTGACGAGTGCGGATCCGTGCCTCGACCCACGCGGAGCCGCCGCTCCGATCAGTCCGCGCCGCTGCGCACGACCGCGGTCCGGCGGGTGTCGATCACGATCACCGAGCCGAGGACGATCAGGGCGAGCGACACCGAGGCGAGCGTGTCGGTCAGCCAGTGGTAGCCGAGGTAGAGCCGGGCGACGATCTGGCCGGCGATCATCCCGAGCGAGAGCGCGAACCCGCCGATCATCCAGCTCCGGGAGGAGCGACGGGAGGCGAGCAGGAACGTGGTGATCAGGAAGAAGTCGCTCACGCCGGTGACATGGCCGGAGGGGAACGAGAAGGTCCCGTCGGGCCCGAGCAGCATGTACTCGACCGGCGGGCGCATCCGCATCACGAGGTGGGCGGCCAGCTGCACGCTGAGCATCCCCACGAGCATGCCGCCGGCCAGGAGGATCGGCCGCCAGAGATGCCGCGCGAGCACGAACCAGAGCACGAGCACGGCCAGGATGATGACCGGCAGGTAGACCGGCCCGAAGACGGTGGCGAGCGCGTCCATCACGACCGTGCCCTCGGCGGAGCGCTTCTCGCGGAACCACTCGGCCACGACCGGGTCGAGGACGGTGAGACCGGTGCCGCTCGCGACCTGCGCGGTGAACGCCGCGAAGAGGACGACGCCGACGCCGATCAGGACGGAGCCGACCCGGTCGAGGCCGCGGCGCGCCTCCGGGGCCATCACGCGCTCCTCGACGAGGAAGCGCTGGTGGAAGCGGGCGCGGCGCGAGAGGGCGGGGGTGCTCATCCGCTCACCCTAGGGCTGCGGAGGAGCCGCCGACCGGGCCGTTCGCTCAGCGACCTGCCGCGAAGTGCGTCTGGATCTGCTCCGGCGTGAGGACCGTCGAGTACACCGCGGCGTAGCGCAGGCTCCCGCCGAAGTACGACGAGCCGACGTTCGGCCACTGGCCGCCGAGGCTGTCGTACCCGATCTTCCAGGTGCCCGTCGTGTTCTCGGCCGTGCGGTAGCTGCTGTTGGAGGCGACCTTCACACCGTCGACCCACAGCGCGACGCCCGCCGTCGGCGAGAGCGTGGAGACGACGTGGTGCCAGAGCCCGTCGTTGACGGCGCGGGGGCTCGTGATCGTCTGCGCGGCGCCGTTGTAGACGCCGAAGACGAGCTTGCCGTCGGCGCCGATGTAGGTGTGGCGGTCGTACTGGCCACCGGGAGCGGTGGCTCCCGCGCTGAAGCTGAAGAGCTTGCCGCCGGCGTTCGTGGTCTTGAACCAGATCTCGGTACTGAAGGTGCCGGGGTTCCTGAGCTCCAGCGGCGTGCTCAGGTACTGGTTGGTGCCGTTCGGCGTCCAGGAGCCGCCCGCGTCGCGCGGGCAGGCCTTGGGCGTCGCGGCGGAGCTGACCATCGCGGTCGGGAAGAGGCTGGTGGAGCGGTAGGTGCCCGGGTACTGGCCGGAGTCCGTGTCGGGCGCGGTCGTCGATCCGCTCGGCTGCGCGAGCGTGTAGGCGAAGAGCGCGGCTCCGCGGTCGGCGGCGAGGGCGCCGTCGCAGGTGAAGAACGCGGCGGCGCTGCCGACTGTGTTTGTCGAGTTCACGATCGATGCGGTGTACGCGCCCGAGGTGGCGGGGGCGGTGAGCAGCACGGCGGTCAGGGCGGCGGCGGCGAGGGCGGCGGCGACCGCCCGCGGCCGGGCGAGGAGGGTGCGCAGCCGCGCGGCCGGAGAGGCGCCGGAGAGGCGGTGCCGGCTCATGCCGTCTCCTCCGCGCGGGCGGCGCGGCGGCCTCGCTCGGCGGTCCGCTCCGGCTCGCCGGGGAGGCCGACGAAGACCGTGTAGAGCACCGGGATCGCGCAGAGCAGGACGAAGAGGACCCAGCCCCAGAACGGCAGGTGCAGAGCGGAGGAGAGCGCGTAGGCGTCTCCGTCGTGCGCCGGGATCCGCAGGCGGCCGACCTGTCCGGAGACCAGGTCGACCGGGTCGGCGCCCTCGGCGCTCACGCGGATGGGGAGGACGCCCGTCGAGACGAGCGTGGCGTTCGTCGTGCCGCTGTCGACCGTGGCCTCGAGGACGACGATGCCGACGAGCGGTCGCAGCACGAAGACGGTGACGGACGCGACGAGCGAGAGGCCGAGGATCCGCATCGACGCCCGCTGGGTGGGCGAGGCGATGAAGCGGGTGAGCAGCTGCACGAGGACGGCGCCGATGATCAGCAGCGGCAGGCCGCGCACGAGCCAGCCGAGCACCGGCAGCGCCGTGGTGACGACTCCGATGAGCTGGTCCTGGCCGGTGGCCCACGGATCGACGGCGCCGTTGATGTCGCCCCGGGTGCGGAGCGTGCCGTCGTCCGCGATCTCGACGACCCGGTGGGTGTAGGTCTCGTCGGGCGTGGTGGTGGGGTGGAAGCTGACCGCGTCGCCGACCCGGACGTCCTCGAGGGCCGTCGGCTCGGTGAGGACGAGGGTGCCGACCGGGGCGGCCGTGCCCATGGAGGGCGTCTGCACGATGAACCAGCGTCCGCCGGACGCGTGGAACAGGAGCGCCGCCGCGACCAGGACGGCCAGCAGGGCGGTGGTCGCCACGATCAGGGCGGTGCGGAGGAGGGACCGGCGGGGACGGTCGGTGCGGGGACGGGCCGGCGG
>NZ_PSWL01000035.1:0-33129 GCF_002932755.1 Rathayibacter sp. AY1B6 | reverse complement strand
GATCGGGGTCGGGAGGGGCGGCGGCGGGGTCGCCGCTAGCGCACCACGGGGATGGCGGCGGTGGGCGGGACGATGGCCTGCGTCGCGGCCTGGATGGCCGTGATCGCGACGGTGTTCACGATGTCCTGCACGAGCGCGCCGCGGGAGAGGTCGTTGACCGGCTTGCGCAGGCCCTGCAGGACCGGCCCGATGGCGACGGCGCCGGCCGAGCGCTGCACGGCCTTGTACGTGTTGTTGCCCGTGTTGAGGTCGGGGAAGATGAACACCGTCGCGCGTCCGGCGACCTGGGAGCCGGGCATCTTCGACGCCGCGACCGCCGCGTCCGCCGCCGCGTCGTACTGGATCGGGCCCTCGACGAGCAGGTCGGGCCGGCGCTCGCGCACCAGAGCCGTCGCCGCGCGGACCTTCTCGACGTCGGCTCCGGCTCCGCTCTCGCCCGTGGAGTAGGAGAGCATCGCGATGCGGGGGTCGATGCCGAACTGCTGGGCGGTCTCGGCGGACGAGATCGCGATGTCGGCGAGCTGAGCCTCGGTGGGGTCGGGGTTCACCGCGCAGTCGCCGTAGACCAGGACCCGGTCGGCGAGCGCCATCAGGAACACGCTCGAGACGACGGAGACGCCCGGGCTCGTCTTGATGATCTCGAAGCCGGGGCGGATGGTGTGCGCCGTCGTGTGCGCGGCCCCCGAGACCATGCCGTCGGCCAGGCCGAGCTGCACCATCATCGTGCCGAAGTAGGAGACGTCCGTGACCGTGTCGTAGGCGTGGTCGTAGGTGATGCCCTTGTGCGCGCGGATGCGGGCGTACTCCTCGGCGAAGCGCGCGCGGTGCTCCGGGTCGAGGGTGCTCAGCACGCGGGCGCCGTCGAGGTCGAGGCCGAGGCCCGCCGCGCGGGCGCGGATCTCGGCCTCCTCGCCCAGGATCGTGAGCCGCGCGATGCCGCGCTTGAGCACGGTCGCGGCGGCGCGGAGGATCCGGTCGTCGCCGCCCTCGGGCAGGACGATGTGGCGGTCGGCGATGCGCGCGCGCTCGATCAGCCCGTACTCGAACATCAGCGGCGTGACGACCTCGGAACGGCCGACGTCGAGCAGCGTGAGCAGCTCGACCGCGTCGACCGCCTCCTGGAAGAGGGCGAGGGAGGTGTCGCGCTTGCGCGGGGAGTCGGCAGCCAGTCGCCCGCGGGCCGCGGTGACGCGGACGGCGGTGTCGTAGGTGCCGAGCTCGGTCATGACGATCGGCACGCGGCTGTCGACGCCCTCGATCAGCCGGACGATCGGCTCCGGCAGCTCGAAGCCGCCGTTGAGGATGATGCCGGTGACGGTGGGGAACGTGCCGGAGGCGTACGCCATGATCACGGCGAGGACGACCTCGGGCCGGTCGCCGGGGACGATCACGACGCCTCCCTCGGTGAGCCGCGGCAGGACGTTGACCATGGACATGCCGGCGATCACCACACCGAGCGCCTCGCGGCCGAGCAGCTCCGGATCGCCCGCGACGACGACACCGTCGACCGCCTCGACCAGGCGGGACAGGCTCGGAGCGACGAGGAACGGGTCCTCGCGGATCGCCCAGACCGGGACGGTGGCGGGGATGCTCTCGCGGATCGCGGCGACGGCGTCGGCGGCGGTGTCGGGATCGGCGCGGTTCGCGATCACTCCGATGAGGCTGGCGTGCGCGGTGCGCAGCTCGACGGAGGCGAGCTCGGTGATCTGGCGCATCTCCTCGGGAGTGCGCGCGGGCGCCTGGCCCAGCTGCTCGCTGCGGGACGAGTCCCGGCCCGTGAGGACCAGCAGGACCGGAGCGCCGAGGTTGGCGGCGATGCGGGCGTTGTAGCCGAGCTCGGTGGGGCTGCCCACATCGGTGTAGTCGGACCCGAGGATGACGACCGCGTCGCACCGCGCCTCGACGCCCTTGTAGCGCTCGACGATCCGCGAGAGCGCCGCCTCGCCGTCGGCGTGGACGTCCTCGTAGGTGACGCCGATGCAGTCCTCGTAGGCGAGGCCCGAGTCGGAGTGGCCGAGCAGCATCTCGAGCACGTAGTCCGGCTCGGAGGTGGAGCGGGCGATCGGGCGGAAGACGCCGACCCGCTGCACCTGGCTGCTGAGCGCATCGAGGACGCCGAGGGCGACCGTGGACTTGCCCGAATGACCTTCGGCGGACGAGATGTAGATGCTCTGAACCATCGGATCCAGCCTACCGAGGGGGTCCCTCCGGCTGGCTGGGTAGAGGCCAGGGATGGGAGTCCGTGCAGGTCGGAGGACTGTGGAGGAGCCTCCGCCGCCACCGCGGCCCGTCAACGGAAGAAGACCCCCCGCGCACCCGCCAGAGCCCGGTTACCCTTGCTGCGTTTCCGCCCTGGGGGAGTTGGCCTGGATGGCGCCACGCGGGGAGCCGGGTGTCAGTCTAACCGACGACGGCGGCCGAGGAGAGCGGGGCGTGTCGGGGTCGTGGTCAGCGGGAGTCTCCGACACCGGCTAGTATCGATGAGTCGCGGCTCAGGTCGTGCCAGGAGGATTCGCCTAGTGGCCTATGGCGCACGCTTGGAAAGCGTGTTGGGTGAAAGCCCTCGGGGGTTCGAATCCCCCATCCTCCGCGAACGGTGCCCGTTGCTCTCGCCAGCACGGGCACCGTTTTGTTTAACCCGTGGGCGGCATTCGACCCATGGGCGCGAGCATCCGTATCGGGCGGGGCCTGCGTGATCGGCCGCCGAGGAGTCGCGCCGAAGGCGGGATCAGCCGTAGAGGTGATTCGTCCGCGCGCAGGAGTCGGAGCAGAACGCGCCACGGCGGGCGACGAGCGGGGCCGAGCAGGCGGCGCAGACGGGGCGGAAGAAGAGTTCGGCTATGGATCGCGACATGGTCCGACCGTAGGTGCCGGCACCGGATCGTGCCCGTCGCCATCCGTATAACGACATCGCGGACGAGCGGCCGGCGACACGGAGCCGCGGCGACGCGGATGCTCAGTCGGCGATGCGCTCGAGCCATTCGTCGAGCAGGAGCCGCTCCCCCGCGCTGAAGGGCTCGATCTGCGGCAGCGCGGTGCGCAGGGCGACGGCGTGCGCGACGACCGCGCGGGCGGCGGGATCGGTGGGGCCCGCCTCCGCCGTGGTGATCGCCGCGAGGACGGACTCGCGCGAGCGGGACGAGAGCTCGTCGTCCGGGTCGGCGAGGGCGGTCAGCGTGAGGGTGCAGCCGAGTGCGGCCGACTGGAGCAGGCGGGAGGCGCGCTCGACGTCGACCGTGAGGCGGCCGGCCTCGGCGACGGCGCGGACCGCGTCGAGGAGGACGCCGCGGGACAGGCGCGCCGCCTCCGACTCCTCCCCCGGCCGCGCGGTGAACATCAGCGCGTAGAGGTGCGGTTCGGCGAGCCCGAAGGCGACGTGGTGGTCCCAGGCGGCCCGGAGCGCGTCGACCGGGTCGGCCGGCGCCTCGCTCCGCTCGAAGTCGGCGAGAGCCGTGGCGAAACCGGCTGCCGCGGCCGAGTCGAGCAGCCCGCGCAGGTCGCCGAACGTCCGGTAGATCGTGGGCGCCTGCACCCCCGCCGCCGCGCTGATCGCCCGCGTCGACACCGCGTCCCGCCCGCCGTCCGCCAGCAGCTCCACCGTCGCCCGGAGGATCCGCTCCCGCGTCGTCCCGCTCTCACTCACGCTACCGACGCTAACACGCTCCCGTTAGCGCCTCGTCTCCCGGAGCCGCCCGGCCGCGTCAGCGCCGTCGAGCGGTCCCGAAGATCCCGCGCACGACCTCCCGCAGGAGGGTCCTGCCGGCGCTCGAGCCCAGGACCTCCTCGACGACCGTCTTGTCGCGGCGGGCGGTGCGGGTCCCGCGCGAGGTCGGTGCCGTGCGCCGCCGGGAGCGCTCGGCGGCCTGGTCGGCGGCGCGCTCAGCGGCGGCCCGCTCCTTGGCGCGGCGGGCGGCGTCCGCGGTCTCCTCCTTCGCGCGGCGCACGTCCTCCTTCGCGCGGCGGGCGTCGTCGTCGGCCTGCTGCTCGGCGGCGGCGCGGGCCTCCTCGGCGTCCGCGGCTGCGTCGAGTCGGCGGGTGAGGATCTCGCGGGCGGAGTCGCGGTCGAGGGACGTGCCGTAGCGCGCGAGCAGCGGCGAGCGCTGGACGCTCGCCTCGCGGTCGGCCTCGGGGGTGGGCTTCATCGAGCCGAGCGGGGCGCGCAGACGCGTCCAGGCGACCGGGGTCGGCGCGCCGCGCTCGTTCATGACCGTCACGATCGCCTCACCGATGGGGAGCGCCTGGAGGACCTCGCCGAGGTCGTAGTCGCTCTCGGGGTAGGTCGAGACGGTGGCGCGGAGGGCCTTGGCATCGTCCGGCGTGTGCGCGCGGAGCTGGTGCTGCACGCGGGAGCCGAGCTGGGCGAGGACGTCGCCGGGCACGTCCTTCGGGGTCTGCGTGACGAAGACGATGCCGACGCCCTTGGAGCGGATGAGGCGCACGGTCTGGGTGATCGCGGCGAGGAAGTCCTTCGACGCGTCGCGGAAGAGCAGGTGCGCCTCGTCGAAGAAGAACACCAGCTTCGGCTTGTCGAGGTCGCCGACCTCCGGCAGGTCGTTGAAGAGGTCGGCGAGCAGCCACATCAGGAAGGTGGAGAACAGAGCCGGGCGGTCGGCGACTCCGGGGACCTCGAGGAGGCTGACGACACCGCGCCCGTCGGCGGCGAGGCGGAGGAACTCGGCCGTGTCGATCTCGGGCTCGCCGAAGAACACGTCGGCGCCCTGGTCGGCGAACGCGATCAGCTCGCGGAGGATCACCCCGGCGGTCGCCTTCGACAGCCCGCCGAGCTCGGCGAGCTCGGCCTTGCCCTCGTCGCCGACGAGGTAGGTGAGCACGGCGCGGAGGTCGGACAGGTCGACGAGCGGGAGGCCGGCGCTCTCGGCGTAGTGGAAGACGAGGCCGAGGCTCGACTCCTGCGTGTGATTGAGGCCGAGCACCTTCGCGAGCAGCAGTGCTCCGAAGCCGGTGACGGTGGCGCGGACAGGGATGCCGGTGCCGATGCCGCCGAGCGCGAAGTACTCGGCGGGGGCCGCCTCCGCCCGCCAGTCCTGGCCGATGCCGCGGGTGCGGGCGAGCAGCGCGTCGGTCGCGGTGCCCGGAGTGGCGAGGCCGGAGAGGTCGCCCTTGATGTCCGCAGCGAAGACGGGGACGCCGTGGGCCGAGAGCTGCTCGGCGAGGACCTGCAGCGTCTTGGTCTTGCCGGTGCCGGTCGCGCCGACGACGAGGCCGTGCCGGTTGAGCATGCCGAGCGGGATGCGGACGGGGACGTCGATCCGCGCGTCGCCGTTGACGAGGGCGCCGAGCTCGAGGGCCGGGCCGGAGAACGCGTACCCGGCGCGCACCGCGTCGACGGCGCTCTCGGGGAGCGGGCCGGGGGCCGGGGCGGGCGCGGAGGGCGCGGGCGGAGCAGCGGCTTCCGGAGCGACGACGGGCGGAGCATCGGCCCCCGGAGCAACCGGACCGGAGGAGACGGAGACCGCAGCGACGGCGTCAGCAGCAACGGGAGCGGCGGACTGCTCCGCTCCGCTCTCCGACGCCGCGACCAGCCGCACGTCGTCCGCGACGGCCTCCGCCTCCTCCGGGCCGGCCGCCGCGTTCAGCGCCGCGGCCGCCGCCTCCGCTCGCGCCAGGGCCTCGGCGGCCTCCGCCTGCAGTCGGCGGGCGGCCTCCAGGGCCGCGCGCGCCTCGTCCCTCGCCGAGGCGAGCCCGTCGTCGTCACTCATGGGCTCAGCCTAGGGTCGGCGGCGCCGGTCAGTCCTCGCGGACGTGCCAGGACTGTCCGTACCCGCCGTCGGCCTCGGGGCGGGCCATCAGCTCGAGGAACGGGTCGGCGCTGAACGCCTCCGGCCCGAGCACTCCGGCGCCGGTCCACACGCCGGTCGCGAGGAGCTCGAGCGCGACCACCGGGTTGAGCGCCGTCTGCCAGACCACGCACTGGGTGCCGTACTCGGCCATCGTCCACTCGTTGTCGCTCACGTGGTAGAGGTACACCTCGCGGTGAGCGCCGTCCTTCGTGCCCGAGACGAAGAGGCCGGCGCAGGTCCTGCCGGTCATCCGCGGGCCGATGCCGGCCGGATCGGGCAGAGCGGCGGCCACGACGTCGCGCGGCGACACCTCGACGGGACCACCGGCCGAGCGGACCCGCAGGGGCTCGGTGCTGTCGAGGCCGAGGAGGTGGAGAGTGCGCAGGACGCCGATGAACTGCTCGCCGAGGCCGTACTTGAAGGTGACCTTCTTCGCGTCCAGCCAGCGCGGCATCAGCAGCACCTCCTCGTGCTCGACGTTCACGCACTCGACCGGACCGATGCCCTCGGGGAACTCGAACACCTCGGGCTCCGAGAAGGGGGCCGTGGTGTACCAGCCGCGGTCGCGCTCGAACACCACCGGCGGGTTCAGGCACTCCTCGATCGTGGTCCAGATGGAGAAGGACGGAGCGAAGATCTCGCGGCCGTCCGCGTCGTGCACGACGAGGTTCGCGCCGTCTCGCACTCCCAGCTCGTCGATCTCGTCGAAGAGGTGGTCGGAGGCGTAGCGGGCGAAGACATCGGAGAGCCCCGGCTCCACGCCCATGCCCACCAGGGCGAGGCGGCCGCGGGAGGACCACTCCTCCGCGGCGGCGAACTGCTCGTCGCCGAGCTTGAGCCCGGTCAGCTCGTGGGGCTGCTCGGGGTGCGGGAGGGAGAGGCTCATCGCCATGTCGAGGTAGTCGGCCTCGGCGGCGAGCGCTCCGGCGAAGATCGTCGGGACGAAGCGCGGCTCGACCGCGTTCATCACGTGGGTCGCCCCGTGCGCGCGGGCGACGGTCTCGACGTTCTCGGCGTCGGAGGCGTCGATCCGCGCGGCGACGAAGCGGTCGTCCGCACCGTGCCGCTCCGCGATCCAGGCGACCGTGCGCTCGGCCCGGGCGAGGTCGTAGTCGCAGACGATGATCTGCTCGAAGAAGGAGCGGCGCGCGGCGATCTTCGCGAAGGCGTCGCCGACGCCGCCGGCGCCGACCAGGAGGATTCTCATGGGGACACCGTAGCGACGGATCGCGTCGTCCACCATGCCGAACACCGACGGAATCGGAGTGGCGCGCCTCCTTCGGCCACCGGATCCGTCACAGGGCGGCCCGCTCTCCCCGCTCGAGCAGGCGGAGGAAGCCGGAGAGGTGCTCGAGGCCGGTCAGCGAGGTCGGGAGCGAGGCGGCGAGCGCCGGCGAGTGCACCAGGTACGCCGCCCACTTCGCCCGCGAGACCGCGACGTTCAGGCGGTTGGGCAGGAGGAGGAACTCCATCCCGCGCGGGACGTCCGCCCCCGAGGACGCGGCGAGGGAGACGATGGCGACCACCGCCTCCCTGCCCTGGAAGAGGTCGACCGTGCCGACCGGCGTCTCCTCGAGGCCCGCGGCGTCGAGGGCGGCGCGGAGGAGCCCGCCCTGAGCGTTGTAGGGCGCGACGACGATGACGTCGGCCGCTGTCAGCGTCCGCTCGCCGTGCTCGTCGGTCCAGGTGCGGCCGACGAGGGAGAGGGCGATCTCGACGACGCGCCTCGCCTCGTCCGGCGAGGAGGTGGTGTCGCCCGCGTGCTCGACCGGGACGGAGTGCACGCCCGGCTCGACCCCCTCCAGGTGGCGCACCTCCGGCGCCCGCGACTGCAGCGCGCCCTCGTAGGAGAGCTCGGAGACGGCGTCGGAGAGCGCCGGGTGCATCCGGTGGGTCTGCGCGAGGAAGTAGCCGTACTCGGGCGGGAGGACGTCGTGACCGTCGGCGAGCCAGCCGAGCGCCGACTCGTCGACCGGCTCCGGGTGCGCGCCCTGGCTCACCTGGGGCAGCTGCTGAGGGTCGCCGAGCAGGAGCAGGCGCTGAGCGGAGACGGCGGACGCGATCGTCGGAGCGAGCGAGAACTGCCCGGCCTCGTCGACCACCAGGAGGTCGAGCGAGCGGCGCGGCACGGTGACCGGGTTCGCGAAGGTCCAGGCGGTGCCGCCGATGACGCAGCCGCCGCCCTCCTCGAGGACCGCGGTGAGTGCCGCCGCGTTCTTCACCGGCGCCCAGGGCGCGGCCTCGAGCGCCTCGGGCGACGTGCCGCTCCTGGGCACTTTCGCCACCCGGGAGGGATCGACGCCGCGGCCGACGACCGCGCTCAGCACGTTCTCGACCACCGAGTGCGACTGGCCGACCACGCCGATCCGCCAGCCGTGCTCGTTCACCAGCCGCGCGATGACGTGGGAGCCGACGTAGGTCTTCCCGGTGCCGGGCGGCCCCTGCACGGCGAGGGTCGCCCGGTCGAGTCCGAGCAGAGTCGTGACGACCGCGCCGATCACGTCGTCGCCCTGCACAGGAGCGACGGCGGCCGGCGGCACGCGGCGGAGGACGTCGAGCGCCGGGTCGGCCGGCATCGCGGGCAGCGCGTCGAGGACCTCGGCGCCCCACTCCGCGATCGCCTCGGGCTGGGGAGCGGCACGCGGCGGCGGCGCGGGGGCGAGGGCCACGGGGGCGTCGTCGTGAGGCTCCTCCCCCGCCTTCAGGCCCTCCTTGAGGAGCAGGACGATCCGCTCGCCGTCGTCGTCGACCGCGAGGATCTCGGAGCGCTCGGAGGCGCCGCGCAGACCGGGACCGGGTGAGGGCGCACCGGGGGGCGCCGGGGCCTCGTAGACCAGGTACGGCGAGGAGCCGACGCCGAGCCGGCTGCCGGGAGCGAGCCGGCCGAGGATCCGCAGCTCGCGCGACTGCGTGCGGGCCCGCGGGAGCTTCGCCCAGTCGCGGACGACCTCGACCCGGTCGATCATCACGACGTCGCGGGTGTCCGCCCACTCGTCCAGCGGCTGCCGGAGGCGGTCGAAGTGCTCCTGCCAGAAGGTCTTGGCCTCGCGGCGGTGGTAGTCGATCGCCGCGCCGGCGAGGGCGAGCGCGGTCTGGTCGGGCGTGCGCTCGCGCGGCTCGATCCCCTCGACCTGCTCCAGCAGGGCAACCGCGACCGGGTGCGGCTCGCGGGGCACGGGGATCTCGACCTCGAGCAGCGGCGGCAGCTCCTCGCGCGGCGGAGCGAGCTCGAGGAGCCAGTCGCGCAGGCGCAGCGTGGAGCGGCAGTCGTAGGCGTTGTACTCGGCGACGAGGTCGAGCCGGCGCCGGCCGTCGACCGGATCGGCCTCCAGCGCCGCCCGCGCCTCCACGTACATCTCGATGCTGTCGGCGGCGTTCGTGACGCCGGACGCGTCCCGCTCCTCCTCGCCCATGTAGAGCGGCTCCAGCTTCTTCAGCGAGTAGCTGCGCGAGCCCACGCGGAGCGCCCGCCGCACCACCGGGTACAGGTCGACCAGGACGCCGTCGCGCAGGAGCGCGTCGACCTCTTCCTCGCCGACGCCGTGCCGGAGCGCGAGCGAGAGCAGGTGGCTGCGCTCGTAGGAGGCGTAGTGGTAGACGTGCATCCGGGGGTGCTCGGCGCGGCGGGCCTGCAGCAGCGCGAGGAAGTCGAGGAGCGCGCGGCGCTCGTCCGCGAGGTCGTGCGCCCAGAGCGCGGTGAAGCGCTCCTGGTCGTCGACCATGCCGAAGAGGTAGTCGAGGCCCCACTCGCGGGTGTCCTCGGTGTACAGCGGGTCGCCCTCGAAGTCGAAGAAGAGGTCGCCCGGGTCGGGGGCGGGCAGCGCGGCGAGCACGGAGGCGTCGATCACCTCGACGGTCGGCACCGGCGACGACTCCGACCGCAGCTGCAGCCTCGCCTGGGCGCGCAGGCCCTCGAGCGTGCCCGCGCCCAGGCCGGGCACGGGGCCGTCGTGCTCGGCCAGTGCGTCGAGGGTCAGGACGCCGGCCGCCGCGAGCTTCGCGCGCTGGTCGAGCCGCATCCCGGCGACGAGGATCGGATCGCGGTGCGCCTGGACCTCGGGCGCGCAGACGGAGCAGCGCCCGCAGGAGGGATACCGCGGATCGCCCCACGCCAGCGGCTCGTCGGCGGCGAGGCGCTCGGCGAGCACGGCGCGGAGCCGGGCGCGCTGCACCCGCTGGACCGGGGCGACGACGGCCAGCTCGTGGCTGGTGACGGAGCCGTCGCCGAGCACGAGATGCACCTGCTCCCCCACCCGGATGCCGCGGGCCTGCATCTGCTCGGCGTAGGCGGCGAGCTGCAGCAGCGCCGGGATCTTCGCGTGCCGGGCGAGCTTGGTGTCGTAGACCTCGTAGGCGCCGTCGGCGGTGCGGAGGAGGAAGTCCGAGAAGCCGAGGAACTCGCCGTCGAAGAAGGTGGCCTGGTAGAGCACGTCGACCCCGGCGCGCATCGCCTCGACGGCCGCCTCGGCCGCCGCGGGGTAGCCGGCGGGCTCGGGGCGCTCGAACTCGAGCACCTCGTGCGTGCGCTTCAGCGCGGCGAGGAAGCGGTGCTCGTGCTCGTCGCCGAGCACCGCGGTGCGCTCGAGCATCGCGTCCTTCTCGGCCTCGAGTCGCGGGGCGCGGCCCAGGAGGGCGTCGAACCGGCGGAGGACGGCCCACTCGCAGGCCGCCCAGTTCGACAGGTCGGTGGGGCTCGTGACCACGCGGCCGGACTCCAGGTACACGCGACTCCTTCCGCGACCACCGGGCGGCGATCGGCTCCAGGCTAGGGCGCCCCTCCGACACTCGTGCGGCGCGGCGACCGCCCGCGCCGCTCCGCCTCCGCGTGGCAGGCTGGGCCGATGACCCGCGCGCGCTTCGAGATCATCCCGGCCGACGACATCGGCGAGCGCGCCGCGCGGGCGTTCCCGGACCCCTCCGCGGTGACGCTGACCGTGACGAGCCTGCCGAAGCACGGGACCGGGCGGACCGTGGACTGCGCGGTCGCACTGGCCGGCCGCGGATTCCGCGTGGTGCCCCACCTGGCGGCGCGGAACGTCGGGGGCCGCGGCGCGCTGGAGCGGGTCCTCGGTCGGATGGGCGAGGCGGGGATCGACGAGGCGTTCGTGATCTCGGGCGACGCGTCCTCGGCGGCGGGCACCTACTCCACGAGCCTCGAGCTCATCCGCGACGCCCGCGAGATCTCGCCCGGGCTGGCCCTGGACATCGCGGGCTACCCCGAGGGCCACCCGCACCTCTCCGACGAGAGCATCGAGCGGCACCTGCGCGAGCGCGCTCCGTTCATCCGCTCGGTCGTCACGCAGATGTGCTTCGACGTCGACGCGGTGGTCCGCTACGCCGACCGGCTCCGCGAGACGGGGATCACCGCCGACCTGTGGGCGGGGGTGCCGGGGCCCGTCGAGCGCTCGCGGCTGCTGGCGCTCGGCGCGCGGATCGGAGTGGGCTCCTCGCTCGGCTTCCTGAAGCGGAGCACCTCAGTGGCCGGCGGGCTGCTCCGCGGACGCCGCTTCGACCCGTCCGCCTTCGTCGCGCGACTGGAAGCGGCGGCGGGCGACCGCCTCGCGGGCCTGCACGTCTACACCTTCAATGAGCTCGACTCCCTCTCCGCCTTCGGCTGATCGGCAGGCCTCCGCGCTCCTCGGGCGCCGCGGACGACGGACCCCGCGATCCCCCGGCCCTCCCACGGGGAGGGTCTGCGCGCGTCAGGTGGTGCGGCGGATCCAGATCGGCGGGTGCGGGAGCTCGGCCTCGGTGCGCAGGCGGCCGGCGAGCGGAGCCCAGACCACGAGCGCCACCCCGATCCCGAGCAGCAGGCCGCCGACGGTGTCGCTCAGCCAGTGGGCGCCGAGGTAGGTGCGGCTCGCCATCATCGCCACGGTGTAGAGGAAGCCGGCGATCCAGACCCACAGCAGCGGGAACACCAGGGCCAGCACCATCGCCGTCGTCGCGGCGTTGGCGGTGTGGCCGGAGGGGAAGGAGCCGTAGTCGCTGGTGACGAGCATGTCGGCCGGGCGGGCGCGTCCCACCAGCTCCTTGACGAGCTGGGTGGCGCCCACGCTGACCAGCGCGGCGATCGCGTAGTAGAGCGCGGCCCACCGCCTCCGGAACACCAGCAGCACGGCGACGATGCCGAGCGGGATGAGCGTCGTGCCGACGAGTCCCGCGCCGACCGTGTTCATGACGAGGGCCGGGATGTCCCACACCGGCGAGCGGTGCTCGACGATCTCGTCCATCCACTCCACGTCGAAGCGGAAGGCCGAGGTGGGGCGGAAGGCGATCAGCACGGCGAGGAGCACCGTGAGCAGGATCGCGAGCGACGCGGAGATCAGCGGCCAGCGGCGGGAGACCCGGTGCGCCGCCTCCTTCGTCAGCAGCCGCGCGGCGACGTCGTCGGACGGCACCTGCTCGCGCATCCGCGAGCGCTGGACGGCGTCCGGGCGCGCGATTCCGGGCTCGGTCGACAGTCGGTCGTCGCGGTGATCCATCCGGACATGATGCCGCCAAAGGCGTTCCCCCGCTGGGGGTTGCGGGACGGCTCGGCCGGCCGCTCGGATGCCCGGCCTCTCCCCGCGGACGTCCGCGGCGCGGCTCAGCCGGCCGCGCGGGCCAGGCGGGCGGCGCGGAGGGCGTCGAGCCGGGTCGGCTCGGAGGAGCGGGCGAGGAGCCGCGCGGCGACGGCGCTCACGCGGGAGTCGTCCGAGGCGGAGGCCCGCTCGAGCGCGGCGGCCGCGTCGGGACCGGTGATCGAGCCGAGCGCCATCACGGCCGAGACCGCGAGGGCGGAGTCGTCGCTGCCGGCGGCCCTGTCCAGCGCGTCGACGGCCGGTCGTGCGTCGACGCCCAGGTAGCCGAGGGCGGCGGCGGCGTGACGGCGGACCGGCGCGGACCCCTCGCGGAGGGCCTGCTCCAGACCGGGGACGGCCGCGGCGCCGAAGGAGGCGAGGACGTCGGTGAGCACGTTCTGCGCCTCCGCGTCGTCGTCGCCGAGCAGGCCGAGCAGGACCGGCAGCGCACGCTCGTCGCCGAGGCGGCCCAGCGCGAAGCGGGCCTTCGCGGCGACGGCGGGCTCGGAGTCGGCGGCCAGCGGGGCGATGTCGTCGAGCGTGTGCGGGTCGAGGATCTTGCTGAGCACGTGCAGCGCCTGCGTGCGCACCCGCGGCTCGCGGCCGAGCGCCTCGCGGGCGACGGGGACGGCTGCGGAGCCGAGCCGGCCGAGCGACCAGGTGAGCACGTCGCGGACGAAGAAGTCCGGCTCCTCCCAGAGGTGCGCGGCGAGGGGCTCGGCGGTGGCGGGCTCGGCGAGCTCGCCCAGGGTCATCGCCGCGCGGAGGCGGACGTCGCGGTCGGGGTCGGAGAGCTCGGCGAGCAGGGCGGAGGAGTCGCGGGAGGACATGGGAGGGGACTGTAGCAGCGGTGCTCGGGAGCGGATCCAGCGAGGGTCGGAACGCCCGGGAGGAGCCGCAGGAGCGGGGCGCGCCGGACCGCCGGGACCCGCCGGAGCCGCCCGCTCAGTCCTGCAGCGCCGGGACGCTCCTCGGCCGGACGATCAGCCAGAGCGCCAGGATCGACACGGTCGCCGTCGCCATCATCACCAGCGCCATCGGCACGGCCGAACCGGCGCCGAAGATCCCCGAGATCGGCGACAGCAGTCCGGCGGTGCCGAAGTTCACCGCTCCGAGCAGCGACGCGGCCGTCCCCGCCTCCCGGCCGTGGTTGACCAGGCCGAGGACCTGCACGCAGGGGAAGCTGAAGCCGCACGACGCGATGAAGAACCACAGCGGGACCAGCGTGCCCCAGAGCCCCAGCCCGAGCACGTCGAAGAGGGCGATCAGGCCGGCGGAGGTGAACAGCGTCAGCGTCGTGATCGCGAGGATCCACTGCGGACCGATCCTCCGGCTGAGGTAGGAGGACGCCTGCACGCCGAGGACGACGCCGAGCGAGTTCACGGCGAAGAGCAGGCCGTACTGCTGCGCGTCGAATCCGTAGAGGCCCTGGAACAGGAACGAGGAGCTGGAGAGGTAGGTGGGCAGGCCGGCGAAGGTCATGCCCCCGATCACCGCCACTCCGAGGAACACGCGGTCGCTGAGGACGGCCCGGTAGCGCTGCACGAGCGAGCGGTGCTCGCGCTCGTGCCGGGCCGCGCGGGGCCGCGTCTCGACGACGAGGAGGCCGACGGCCGCGACGACCAGCACGCCGTACGCGGCGAGGAAGACGAAGATCCCGCGCCAGTCCATGATCAGCAGCAGCTGCGAGCCGATGACCGGCGCGAGCACGGGCGCGAGGCCCGACACCAGGGCGAGGCGGGACAGCATCCGCACCAGCGGGCGTCCGCCGAAGAGGTCGCGGACCATCGCCATCGCGACCACGCCGCCCGCCGCCGCGCCGGCTCCCATCAGGAAGCGGAAGACGCCGAGCGTGACGATCTCGGGGGCGAGCGCCGCGCCGACGCAGGCCAGCACGTGCAGCGACGTGGCCAGCAGGATCGGCAGGCGCCGGCCGACCGCGTCGCTCCAGGGGCCCACGACCAGCTGGCCGAGCGCGAAGCCGAGGGTCGTGCCGGTCAGCGTCAGCTGGACCGCCGCCTCCGAGACGTTCAGCTCGCTCTGCAGCGCGGGGAACGCCGGCAGATAGAGGTCGATCGTGAACGGCCCGAGGGCGGTCAGCGAGCCGAGGACGATCACGTAGACGAGGCGCTGGCGGGCCGTGAGGGCGTCGCCCGGGTGGCGGTGCACGGGGACGGAGCCGGTCGGAGTCGAGGCGAGAGTGGACACGGAGTGCCTTCCTGCGCGGGGCGCAGCGGGATGGGAGGGAGAGGTGCGGCCGGTGTCGTCCTCGGCGCGGGAGCGGACCCGATCGGCTCCACGCCGCTCGGTCGAATCAATTCGACCACGTGTCGGTCAGCGGCGCCACCCCTCGGCCCGCCGACGGGTCAGACCGGGTGGAGCGGAGTGCCGAGCGGGTCGGCCAGCAGACGCTCGAAGGCGAGCTCAGCAGCGCCCAGCATGAGCAGATCGGCGCCGAGCTCGGTCCGCACGATGCGCACGGAGTCGAGCGCGACCCGGAAGGGACCGCCGCGGCTCAGGCGCTCCTCCAGGAACCCCGGCGCGACTCCGATCAGCGCACCGAGGAAGCCGCCCAGCACCACGAGCTGCGGGTTGAACACGTTGATCACGTTGCGCAGGGCGACCGCGAGGTGCCCGAGCTGGCGCTCGACCTCGGCGCGGACGGCCGGGTCCTCGGAGGCGGCGAGCGCCTCCTCCAGCCGCTCGCTCTCGTCGAGGCCGAGCACGGTGAGCAGCTCGGCGCGGCCGACCTCGGTCTCGAGGCAGCCGACGGCGCCGCAGTGGCAGTCGATGCCCGCGCTGTTGACGAGGGTGTGGCCGATCTCCCCCGCGTAGCCGTCGATGCCGTGCAGAGGCGCACCGCCGACGATGACGCCGGCACCCACTCCGCTCGCGCCGCCGTTGAGGTAGACGAGGTGCGAGACGTCGCGGCCGGCGCCGAGGACGCTCTCGGCGAGCGCGCCGAGGTTGGCGTCGTTCGCCGAGAGGACGGGCAGGCCGGTCGCGTCGGCGAGCATGCGGGAGAAGGGCTCGTCGTCCCAGCCGAGGTGCGGGCCGACCCGGACCAGGCCGTCGGCGTCGCGGACGAGACCGGGCACGGCGACGCCGATGCCGACCGTCCGCGTCTCCTCGGGCAGTTCGGCCAGCAGCTCGGCGACCGCCTCGGCCGCCAGACGAGCGGCGGCCTCGGCGGTGGGGACGGAGGCGGAGCGGCGGATGCGGCGGCGGACGACGGCGTCGACGCCGACCACGGCGACCGTGACGGCGTCGATCTCGGGGTTCACGGCGAGCGCGACGACTCCGGGATCGGCCTCGACGACCGGGCTCGGCCGGCCGACCTGGTTCGGCGTGGCGGGCTCGCGCTCGCGCACGATGCCGAGCTCGACCAGCTCGCCGACCAGCGCCGCGATCGTCGAGCGGTTGAGGCCGGTCAGGCGGGTCAGCTGCGAGCGGGAGCGGGGGCCGCCGCGGTGCACGAGGCGGAGGATCGCCGAGAGGTTGTGGCGCCGGACGCGGTCGAGGTTGTTACCGCGCGTCGCGTGGTCGGGCATCCGCGGTCTCCTCTGCTGGCCGATGCCAGCCTATCGGCGGGTCGGACGGCGCCCGCCGCCCCCAGCGTCAGTTGAGACGGGGGTCCCTCCGCCCTGGAGCGAGGGACCCCCTTCTCAGCTGACGGCGCGCGACTCAGTCTCCGGCGCGGGTCCAGGTCCAGGTGCCGGCCGGACCGTCGACCGCGACGTCGCCTCCGGAGCGCGTCACGGTGAACACCGTCTCCTCGCCCGTGTCGTGCGCGACGACGCGCACCGGCGTCGCTCCGTCCGGCCCCGGGAACACCCGCAGCTCGAGCCCGTCGAGGTAGTCGTACTCGGCCGAGTCCTGGCGGGCGCCCACCGGGATCACCGCGCCCTCGCGCACGTACAGCGGCAGCGAGTCGAAGCCGTGGACCTCCCGTCGCCACTCCCCCGTCGAGTCGATCCGCTCGTCCGTCCACCAGCTCGTCCACGTCCCGCGCGGGAGGTAGAACTCGACCGTGCCGTCCTCGGTGAACACCGGAGCGACGAGCAGGTCGTGCCCGAGCAGGTACTGCGTGTCGAGGTGGGCGGCGCTGCGGTCGTCCTCGAACTCGAGCGCCATCGGGCGCATGATCGGGATGCCGGTGCGCGCCGCCTCCGCCCCGGCCGCGAAGAGGTAGGGCATCAGCGAGAGCTTCAGCCGGGTGAAGAGCCGGGTGACCTCCACGGCCTCCTCGTCGAACGCCCACGGCACGCGCACCGAGGAGGATCCGTGCAGCCGTGAGTGCGAGGAGAGCAGGCCGAACGCGAGCCAGCGCTTGAACACACCGGGATCGGGCGTGCCCTCGAAGCCGCCGATGTCGTGCGCCCAGAAGCCGAACCCGCCCAGCGCGAGCGAGAGGCCTCCGCGCAGGGTCTCGGCCATCGACACGTAGGAGGAGGTGTTGTCTCCGCCCCAGTGCACCGGCAGCGACTGTCCGCCGACGGTGGCGCTGCGGGCGAAGAGGACCGCGCGGCCCTCGCCGAGCTCCTGCTCGAGCACCTCGTGCACCGCGCGGTTGTAGAGCTGGGTGTACCAGTTGTGCATCGCCTCAGGGTCGGTCCCGTCGGCCCAGACGACGCCCTCCGACGGGATCCGCTCGCCGAAGTCGGTCTTGAAGGAGTCGACCCCCTGGCGCACGAGGACGCGGAGCTTCTCCTGGAACCAGGAGGTCGCCTCCGGATTCGTGAAGTCGATCAGCGCCATCCCCGCGACCCACAGGTCCCACTGCCAGACGTCGCCGGAGGCCGTCGTGAGCAGGTACCCCTTCTCGCGCCCCTCGGCGAACAGCGGCGACGCCTGCGCGATGTACGGATTGATCCAGACGCAGGTGTGCAGCCCGCGCTCGTGCAGGCGGGCGAGGATCCCCTCGGGGTCCGGGAAGGTGCGCGGGTCCCACTCGAGGTCGGTCCACTGGAACTCGCGCATCCAGAAGCAGTCGAAGTGGAACGCGGACAGCGGCAGCTCCCGCTCCGCGAAGCCGTCGATGAAGGAGTTCACCGTCTCCTCGTCGTAGCTCGTGGTGAAGCTGGTGGTCAGCCACAGCCCGTAGCTCCAGGCGGGCACGACGGAGGGGCGGCCCGCGAGGCCGGTGTAGCGGCGCAGCACGTCCTTCTTCGTCGGGCCCTGGATCACCAGGTACTCCAGCGCCTCCCCGCCGACCGAGAACTGCACGCGCTCGACCGCCTCGGAGCCGATCTCGAACGAGACGAGGCCGGGGTCGTTCACGAGCACGCCGTAGCCGCGGCTGGAGAGGTAGAACGGGACGTTCTTGTAGGCCTGCTCGGAGGAGGTGCCGCCGTCGGCGTTCCACACGTCGACGGTCTGGCCGTTCTTCACGAAAGGGCCGAAGCGCTCGCCGAGCCCGTAGACCAGCTCGCCGACGCCGAGGTCGAGCTGCTCGTGCAGGTAGGCGGCTCCGTCCGGTCCGGTCAGGTAGCCCTGCGCCTTGTGCCCCGAGCCGGTGAGGCGCGTGCCGGTCGAGGTGTCCCAGAACTCCAGCGACCACGGAGCGCCCTGCCCGATCCGGACCTCGAGGTCGCCGGTGCGCAGCACGCCGCCCGTCTCCGTCACCTCCGCCGCTCCGACGTCGCCCTCGGCCAGCTCGAAGCCCGGGCGGGCCGCCGTCCCGCGCCAGTGCTCGATCCGCACCCGTGCGACCCCCTCGGCCGGCGAGGACACCGTGACCGTGAGCGCCGGCCGGTTGAGGACGTCGCCGCGGCCCTGGATGACCCGGGTCGGGGCGATCACCTCGAGCGAGGAGCCGCCGGTGCGGATGTCGTACGCCTCCTGCGCGAACAGGGGCGTGAATCCGGCCCGCGTCTGCCAGAACCCGTCGGTGAACTTCATGGAGGTGCCTTTCGATGGCGCGCCGGCGGATCCCGCGAGGGAGGCGCCGACGGAGGGAGAGAGGGCTACTTCACCGCGCCGGCGGTGATGCCGCGGGTGAGGGTGCGCTGGAAGATCAGGAAGAAGATCAGCGTCGGGAGCAGGCCCAGGAGCGCGCTCGCGCTGGTCGTCGTGACGTCCATGATCTTGTCGCCCTGAAGGCTCGAGATCGCGATCGGGACGGTCTGCGTCGCGTCGCTCACCAGGAAGACCAGCGGGATGAGGAACTCGTTCCAGGTCCAGATGAAGAAGAAGATCATCAGCACCGAGAGGGTGGGCCGCGAGATCGGGACGATCACCCGGGTGAGCACCTGCCACTTCGAGGCGCCGTCGAGAGCCGCGGCCTCGAGGATCTCCTTCGGGAAGGTGCCGTAGACGCTCGAGAGCAGATAGGTGCCGAACGCCGACTGGATCACGGTGAAGATGACGATGACCGAGAGCTGGGTGTCGTAGATCCCGACCGCTTTGAACATGTAGTACAGCGGGTAGAGCAGGGCCTCCTGCGGGAGCATGTTGGCCAGCAGGAACAGCACGATGATCCAGCTCCGGCCGCGGACCCGGCCGATCCCGATCGCGTAGGCGTTCAGCACCGAGAGGGCGACGGCGAGGATCGCCACCGACCCCGAGATGAGGATCGAGTTGCCGAGCTTCTCGGGGAAGTCGACGCGGCTCCAGAAGGTCGAGAGGCCGTCGAAGGAGAGGCCGGTCGGGAAGGCGAGCGGGCCGTTCGCCGAGTACTCCGCGGGGGTCTTGAAGGAGTTGAGCAGGATCAGCAGCACCGGGCTGACGATCACGAGCCCGATCACCACGGCGACCGCGAGGATCACCCAGTCGCCGAGGGTGCGCTTGGTGGTGCCCTTCGCGGGCTTCGCGGGACGGGAGGACGAGAGGTCCGCGTCCTCCGTGCCGGCCTGGGTGAGGGGCAGGGTCTCGATGGCCGACATCAGCGGGCTCCTTCGCTGCGCTCGACGCGCTCCTGGGCGCGGATGAACAGCACGGCGAGGATCACGATGACGATCGTGAGCGCGGTCGCGATGGTGGCGCCGTAGCCCACCTGCTGCTTCTGGAAGAACTCGGTGTACGAGTAGTAGGAGGGGACGATGGTGGAGTCGCCCGGGCCGCCGCGGGTCAGGGCGTAGATCGGGCCGAAGACCTTCAGCGCGGCGATGGTGCAGGTGAGGGTGACCACGAAGATCTCGGGCCGGATGATCGAGACCGTGATCCAGCGGAAGCGCTGGAACCAGTTCGCGCCGTCGAGCTCCGCCGCTTCGTAGAGCTCGGGGTCCACGCGCTGCAGCGCCGCCATGAAGATGACGACCGGGTAGCCCAGCTGCACCCAGATCATCACGACCATGATCGAGAGCATCGCCGTGTCCGGCTTGCCCAGCCAGTCGTGCGAGAGGGAGCCGAGTCCGACGGCCTCGAGGATCGAGTTCAGCGCGCCGTTGTCGGGGCGGAGGATCCAGCCGATGACGATCGCGGCGATGACGGTCGGCAGGATCTGCGGGAGGTAGTAGGTGGCGCGGAGGAAGCTCGCCAGGCGCCCGCCGAACTTCTTGCCGACGAGATCGAACAGGATCGCCGCGAGCAGGAGTCCGAGGATCGTGGGGACGATCACCATCGCGATGATCATGTAGACCGAGTTGAGGAACGAGGTCCAGAACTGGTCGTCGCCCATCAGCTCGATCCAGTTGTCGAGGCCGATGAAGATCGGCGGCTTGATGCCGCGCCAGGACGTGAAGCTGACGGAGACGTTCCAGATCAGCGGGATCAGCACGATGAACGTGAAGAGCACGAACCCCGGGATCAGGTAGAGCCAGTAGCCGCCGGAGCGCTTCTCGCGGGGCGGCGTCGTGGGAGGCGGCGCGCTCTCCGCGCGACGAGGTGCTGTCGTCGTCATGGGTACTCCTAGGTCGGACGGGGTCGTGGGTGTGCTGCCGCGAGATGCCACCTGTGACGGCGTGCGACGGCGTGTCGGCGTCACAAGTGGCATCTCGCGGGGTGCGGTGCGGAAGCGGGGCCGGCCGCCTTGGCCGGCATCGCGTGACGCTTCCGCGTCACTTGATGTCGGCGACTCCGTCGTCGTACTTGGCCTGGAGGTCGGAGAGCATGGCGGACTCGTCGGAGGAGCCGTTGATGAGCTCCTGCGTGGCGGCGACCAGGTCGTCGTAGAAGGTCGCGGTGGGCCAGTCGGGGTAGAAGGAGAGCTGGTCGCCGTCGACGACCGTCTTCCACTGCGAGAGCAGCGCCTTGCTCTTCTCGTCGGTGATGGCGCTCTCGTCGACGACCAGCGGGATGCCTCCGTTGTTGCCGATGAGGTTCTGGATCTCGGGTCGCATCGTGATGTCGATCCACTTGTAGGCGAGGTCCTTGTTCTTCGCCGTCTCCGGGATCACCCAGTGGTTGCCGGCGGAGCCCATCGTGAACTCGGCGCCCGGGAAGAGGAACGTGTCCCACTCGAATCCGGTGATCTCCGTCTTGAAGCGGCCGAACCACCAGGAGCCCGAGAAGAAGATCGGGTACTCGCCCGAGATGAACGCCGTGCCCGCGTCCTCCGCCTTCAGCCCGGAGGCGTCGGCCGAGAAGTAGCCCTTGTCGACGTACGTCTTCAGCTGGTCGGCCGCGTAGCTCCAGGCCGCGTCCTCGAAGTCGACCTCGCCCGTGTAGGTCTGGTAGTCGGTGATCCAGGAGCGGTCCGCCTTCAGCAGCGCGAGCTGGTAGAAGAGCTGCTGCAGCGGGTACTCGGCGCCGGCCTCGGCCAGCGGGGTGATGCCCTTGGCCACGAAGGCGTCCAGGACGGCCGTGAACTCCTCGTAGGTGGTGGGGACCTCGAGGCCGTTCGCGGCGAAGGCGTCCTTGTTGTAGTAGACGAAGGTGAACTCGCCGTAGTTGGGGATGCCGTACCAGGAGCCGGAGCCCATGATCCCGTTCTCGTCGTACTTCGCGGTGGTCTGCAGCGCGCCGGGGATCAGCGAGTCCCAGCCGTAGAACGCGACCGCCTCGTCGAGATTGGTGAGCAGGCCCTGGCTCGAGAGGAGTCCGCTGGTCGCGTTGCCCTTGTTGTACTCGACGACGTCGGGTGCCGAGTTGGAGTTGAAGATCTGGCTGGCGCCGGTGCGCAGCTGCTCGAAGGCCTTGAACTCGTACGCGATCTCGGCCCCCGTCTCCTGGGTGAAGAGGTCGCGGGCGGCGAGCCAGGCGATGCCGCGGTCGCTGTCGGGCGTCTCGAAGTCCCACAGGGTGAGGGTGCGGCCGGCGCCGTCGACCGTGGTCGAGAGCGCGTCGGAGCCGGCGTCGGAGCCGCCTCCGGAGCAGGCGGCCAGCGCGAACATCGCGCTGAGGCCGACTCCGCCGGCGAGGAGGTTGCGCCGGCTGAGACCGGCGGTCGGGCGGTGGAAGGCGGAGCGGGATCGGAGCGACATTGCGGTGGTTCTCCTTCGAACGGTGCGGTGGTGCTGCGGAGGGTGGTGCAGGGAGCGCTCTCTCGCGGAGGCGCGGTGTCGAAGCGCTTCGACAGTGCGCAGAGCCGGAGCGGGCGGGACGAGGGTGGAGGACTAGAGGGAGGCCGGCGCGAGGGTGCCGGACGGGACCGCCGGCGCCGGAGCGCCGGTCGGAGCGATCGCGAGGGATCCGCGGTCGACGTAGGAGGGCGGGAGCAGCTCGACGCCGACGGTGCGGCCGGATTCGATCTGCTGGAGGGTCCGGGCGACGGCCGCTCGGCACATCGCGTCGAACGGGAGGGGAAGACTGCTGGTGGGGACCGGAAGGGCGCCGCCGTCGTAGCTGGCGCAGGCCGCCAGGATGGACAGGTCGCCGGGGACGGAGAGGCCGCGCTCGAGGACGCGCTCGATCGCCGCCTCCGCCACGGGCTCGTTGCAGTGCAGCACGAGTGCGGTCGGCGGGACGGGGGCGGCGAGGATCGCGTCGATCGCGGCCTGTGCGCTCGGGCGGCCGATGTGCGGGCGCTCGACCGCGATCTCGACTCCGAGCGCGGCGGCCTCGGCGCGGAACGCCTCGTCGAAGCGGCGGACGAAGCCGGCGTTGCGGTCGGTGTAGGACTGCGGGTGCTCGAGCAGGCCGAGCGAGCGGTGGCCCAGCTCGGCGAGCCGGCGGACGCTCTGCCGGGCGGCCTCGGCGAAGTCGAGGTCGACGCAGGCGAGATCGTGGGAGTCGGCGGGCACGCCGATGAAGGTGGCGGGGACCCCGGCCGCGCGGATCAGCTCGGCGCGGTCGTCGTCGTCGTCGACGCCCATCAGGACGATGCCGTCGACGAGCGAGGAGGAGGAGACGCGGCCGATGCCGCTGGAGGCCTCGTCGGTGACGAGCAGCAGGACGTCGTAGTCCGACTCCCGGGCGCGCTCGAGCACCTCGGTGACGAAGCGCATATGGGTCGGCAGGTGCAGCTCGCCGCGCATCGGGGCGGAGAGGGCGAGGATGTGGGTCCGCGCCCCCGCGAGCATCCGGGCTCCCGCGTGGGGCCGGTAGCCGAGCTGCCGCACCGCGTCGTCGACGCGCTGCCGGGTGGAGGCGGCGATGGAGCGCTTGCCGGAGAGGGCGTAGGAGACGGTGCTGATCGAGACGCCGGCAGCGCGGGCCACGTCGTGGATGGTCGCCATGATTCCTCCTGCCGGACGTCGTCGTCGGTCGCGATCGAGCTTCGAAGCGCTTCGACCGGTCGTGCTGGAGCGACTGTACGCACAGTCGAAGCGTTTGCGCAAGCGATCCTCCGACGAGCCGACCGCCTCGACCCTCGTTGCGCCTCGCGACCCTCACGGGATATGTTGGGCACAACAACAATTCGGCGACGTCGCCGGAAAGGATTCGGATCCCATGTCCCTGACCCCCACCCGCGCCGACAAGTTCTCGTTCGGCCTCTGGACCATCGGCTACAACGGGACGGACCCGTTCGGCGGCCCGACCCGCGAGCCGCTCGACGTCGTCCACGCGGTCGAGAAGCTCGACGAGCTCGGCGCGTACGGCCTCACCTTCCACGACGACGACCTGTTCGCCTTCGGCTCCACCGACGCCGAGCGCCAGACCCAGATCGACCGCCTGAAGGGCGCTCTGGAGTCGACCGGCCTCATCGTGCCGATGGTCACCACCAACCTCTTCAGCGCCCCGGTCTTCAAGGACGGCGGCTTCACCTCGAACGACCGCGACGTCCGCCGCTTCGCGCTGCGCAAGGTCCTCCGCAACATCGACCTCGCCGCCGAGCTGGGCGCGAAGACCTTCGTCATGTGGGGCGGCCGCGAGGGCGCCGAGTACGACTCCGCCAAGGACATCCGCGCCGCGCTCGAGCGCTACCGCGAGGCCGTCAACCTGCTCGGCGACTACGTCACCGACAAGGGCTACGACATCCGCTTCGCCATCGAGCCCAAGCCGAACGAGCCCCGCGGCGACATCCTGCTGCCGACGCTCGGCCACGCGATCGCGTTCATCGACTCCCTCGAGCGCCCCGAGCTCGTCGGCGTGAACCCCGAGGTCGGCCACGAGCAGATGGCGGGCCTGAACTTCACCGCCGGCATCGCCCAGGCGCTGTACCACGGCAAGCTCTTCCACATCGACCTCAACGGCCAGCGCGGCATCAAGTACGACCAGGACCTGGTCTTCGGCCACGGCGACCTGCACAACGCGTTCTCGCTCGTCGACCTCCTCGAGAACGGCGGCCCCGGTGGCGTTCCGGCCTACGACGGCCCGCGCCACTTCGACTACAAGCCCTCGCGCACCGAGGACGAGACCGGAGTCTGGGACTCGGCCGCCGCGAACATGCGCACCTACCTGCTGCTCAAGGAGCGCGCCGCGGCCTTCCGCGCCGACCCCGAGGTGCAGGAGGCGCTCGCCGCCGCGAAGGTCGCCGAGCTGTCCACCCCGACGCTGAACGAGGGCGAGTCGTACGACGACCTGCTCGCGGACGCCGCCTCGTACGAGTCGTTCGACACCGACGCCTACCTCGGCGGCAAGGGCTTCGGCTTCGTGCGCCTGCAGCAGCTGGCCACCGAGCACCTGCTCGGCGCCCGCGGCTGACCCGCACCCTCTGAGCCCGCGGTCCGCCGCGGGTCGACCTGAGACGGACGAGATCCCCTGCACCCGCACGGGATCTCGTCCGTTCTCCTGCATCCGGCCCGGTTACGCACCGGACGCCCGACCCCGTACCCCCAACGAAAGAGGACAGCGATGACGCTCGTCGCAGGGATCGACTCGTCGACCCAGAGCTGCAAGGTGGTCGTCCGCGACCTCGACACCGGCACCGTGGTGCGCACCGGCCGGGCGAGCCACCCCGACGGCACCGAGGTCGACCCCGCCGCCTGGTGGGAGGCGCTGCAGCTCGCCCTCGCCGACGCCGGCGGACTCGACGACGTCGCCGCGATCTCGGTCGGCGGCCAGCAGCACGGCATGGTCGTCCTCGACGAGAGCGGCGTCGTCATCCGCCCCGCTCTGCTCTGGAACGACACCCGCAGCGCGCCGGCCGCCGCCGCGCTCATCGAGGAGCTCGGGGCCGAGGCCTGGGCGGAGCGCACCGGATCGGTGCCGGTCGCCTCCTTCACCGCCACCAAGCTCCGCTGGCTTCGCGACGCCGAGCCCGAGAACGCCGCCCGCGTCGCCGCCGTCGCGCTCCCCCACGACTGGCTGACCTGGCGCCTGCTCGGCTACGGCCCCGACTCCGCCCGCGGTCCGCAGCTCGACGCGCTCACGACCGACCGGTCCGACGCCTCCGGCACCTCGTACTGGGGAGCGGACGGCTACGACCTCGAGCTGCTCGAGCGCGCCCTCGGCCACCGCCCGCTGCTCCCCCGCGTGCTCGGTCCCTCGGAGGAGGCGGGCCGCACCGGGAGCGGACTCGTCGTCGGCCCCGGCGCGGGCGACAACGCGGGCGCCGCGCTCGGCCTCGGCGCCGGCCCCGGCGACGTGGTCGTCAGCATCGGCACGAGCGGCACCGTCTTCGCGGTCACGGACGACCCGGTGCGCGACGCCTCCGGGACCGTCGCCGGCTTCGCCGACGCGAGCGGGCGCTTCCTGCCGCTGGTCGCGACGCTCAACGCCGCGCGCGTGCTGGCCTCGACCGCGACCCTGCTCGGCAGCGACTTCGACGAGTTCGCCGCACTGGCGCTCGAGGCGGAGCCGGGTGCCGACGGCCTCGTGCTGGTCCCCTACTTCGAGGGCGAGCGCACGCCGAACCTGCCGGACGCGACGGCGAGCCTGCACGGGATGACCATCGCCTCGACCACGCGCCCGAACCTCGCCCGCGCGGCGATCGAGGGCATGCTCTGCGGATTGGCCGACGGCCTCGACGCCGTTCGCGCGCAGGGAGTGGAGGCGCGGCGCATCCTCCTGATCGGCGGAGCCGCGCAGAACCGCGCCGTGCAGCTCGCGGCCTCGCAGGTGTTCGACGTGCCCGTGCAGGTGCCGACGCCCGGCGAGTACGTGGCCGACGGTGCCGCCGTGCAGGCCGCCTGGGCGCTGACCGGATCCCGTCCGACGTGGACCGTCACCTCGGTGGCCGAGCCCGCGCCGGACCACCGGCCCGTGATCCGCGAGCAGTACGCGGCCGCCCGCGCCTGAGGATCCGGCCCCGGCCCTCATCCAGGGCCGGGGCCGCGCCGCAAGCCCCAGTGGACGGGGAGCGGAATCGCGCTACTCTCATTACTCAGCCAGCTGACTAATGGAGGAGAGACATGACCGCCACACGAACCCCCGACCGCGCCGACCGGATCCGCCAGGTCGTCGTCGCCGTGAGCGCGGTGCTCGCCCTCATCGGCTCGTTCATCGGCTCGGGCGCCGCGGGCGGCACCCAGATCCAGGACGCGGCCGGCGGCGCCCTGACCGCGTCCTCCACCCCCATCGCCCCCGACGGCCCCGCCTTCGCGATCTGGAGCGTCATCTACACCGGCCTCATCGCCTACGCGATCTGGCAGTTCCTGCCCTCGCAGACCACCCGCACCCGCCACCGCCGGCTGGGCTACTGGGCCGCCGCGAGCCTCCTCCTGAACGCCGCGTGGATCCTGGTCGTCCAGGCCGGCTTCCTGACGCTCAGCGTCGTCGTGATCGCCCTGCTGCTTGCCGTGCTCGCGCGCATCTTCGTGATCCTGCGCACCACCCGCTCGGCCGGAGTGGTCGACGCGATCGTGACGGACGGCACCTTCGGGCTCTACCTCGGCTGGGTGTGCGTGGCCACGGCCGCGAACGTCACCGCCGGGCTCGTCGGCGCGGGAGTCGGCAGCGCGGACGGTCCGGGCGCCGCGGTCTGGGCGGTCGTCGTCCTCGCCGTCGCCGCGCTCGTCGGACTCCTGATCGCGGTCACCGGCCGCGGCCGCATCGCTCCGATGCTCTCGCTCGTCTGGGGTCTCTCCTGGGTCGCCGTCGGCCGCTTCGCCGGCGAGCTCGTCTCGGTCCCCGCCGGGATCGCCGCGCTGGTCGCCGCCGCCGTGGTGCTGGTGGTCACCCTCCTCGTCCGCGCCACCGCGGGACGCCGCGTCACCGCCTGACGCCCTGCACGACGAAGGCCGAGCGGCCGGAGCAGCCCTCGAGACGAGGACTCCGGCCGCTCGGCCTTCGTCGCGACGGTGATCAGGTGATCAGGTGATCAGCGTGTCGACGTACTCCCGGTTCTCGTCCATCCACGCGGCGAGCGCGGCCGAGCGGTCGTCGGCCCCGTCGTTGAAGAGCGCGTTCTCGAGCGAGTAGAGCGTCTTCGAGTCCATCCGGAAGTCTCGGATCCAGCGGCTCATCGTCGGGTAGTCCGCGTCGAACGCGGCCGAGCCGAAGGAGTGGATCCCCTCCGCCTGGCCGAGCAGGCCCTTCGGGTCCTCGAGGTCCTTGACCGGGAACGCGTCGTAGGCCCAGTGCGGGCGCCAGAGCGTGACGGCGATGTTCTCGCCCGCGGCGGTCGCGCTCGAGAGCTCCTGGAGCATGGCGGGCGTCGATGAGGTGAGGTAGTCCATCCCCTCCAGGCCGTAGCCCGGGATGACGTCCTCGGTCGTCGTCTTGTTCAGTCCGGAGCCGGGCTCGATGCCGATCAGGCGGTTCCCGACGACGCCCGGGTCGGCGGCGAGCTCCTCGAGGGAGTCGATCGGGGCGTCCTCGTTGACCGCGATGGTCAGCTTCGCCTCGTCGTTCCACGCGCCCAGGTCGACGATCGAGTCGCCGTACTGCTCGACGTACCGGGCGTGGGTGAGCGGCAGCCAGGTGTCGAGGGCGAGGTCGTAGTCGCCGGTCGAGAGGCCCTGGAAGCCGGGGGCGACGTCGGCGTTCTGCAGGGTCACGTCGTAGCCCTGCTCCTCGAGCACCGCCTCCCACAGAGCGGAGACGGCGATCCCCTCGTCCCAGCCCTGGAACACGGCGACGGTCACGTCGGTGCGGTCGCCGTTGTCGACGGAGGCGGCGGTGGCGGGAGCGGCGAGGGCCGCGGCCCCGAGGGACGCGACCAGGCCGATCGAGACGACGCCGACGGCCGAGCGGGTCGCCACGACGGCGCGGCGGTTCTTCGCCCGGGCGACCCTCGCCGGCGAGGGCGAGCCCAGCGCGCCGGTCATCCGGTCGAGGACGACCGCGAGGATCACGACGGAGACGCCCGCCTCGAAGCCGAGCGCGACGTCGATCCGGTTGAGGCTCGCGACGACGTCGCCGCCCAGCCCTCCGGCGCCGACCATGCCCGCGATGACGACCATCGAGAGCGAGAGCATGATGACCTGGTTGAGGCCCGCCAGGATCGAGGGCAGCGCCAGCGGCAGCTGGATCTGGCGGAGGATCCGCCACTTCGAGGAGCCGAACGACTCCCCCGCCTCGACGAGCTCCGGGTCGACGCCGCGGATGCCCAGCTCGGTGAGCCGGACGCCCGGCGCCATCGCGAAGACGATGGTCGCGACGATGCCCGGCACCACTCCGACCCGGAACAGGATCAGCGCGGGGATCAGGTAGACGAAGGCCGGCATCGTCTGCATCAGGTCGAGCACGGGCCGGATGACCGCGGAGGCCGTGCGGTTGCGCGCGGCGAGCACGCCCAGCGGCACGCTCAGCGCGATGGCGATCACGGAGGCGACGAGCACCAGAGCGAGCGAGTCCATCGCGTTCTCCCACTGGTCGACCCCCACGATCAGCAGGAGCCCCACGGCGGTGCCGGCCGCGAAGACCCAGCCGCGGACGGCGAAGGCGAGCACGGCGAGGAAGGCGACGATCACCCAGAAGGGCGGCGTCGCGAGGACGAGGTCGACGCCGGAGTAGAGGGCGCCGAAGACGGTGCGCAGCAGGTCGAAGACCGGCTGGAAGGTCTGCGTGAGGACGTCGACGGCGCCCTCGGCGAGGGCGCCGAGCGGGAGGCGGAAGCCGAGATCGGTCATCGTGCACCCCCGTCCGTCGCGAGGACGGCGTCCTCGACGGGGCCTCCGGTCGCGTGCAGAGTCGCGGTGACGACCTCGGTCGAGACGGTGGCGGGCGGCTCGATCACCGGGTGCTCGCCGGTGTGGGCGGGCACGTTGCCGAGCGCCGCGAGCAGGGTCACCCGCGGGATCGCTCCGAGCAGGCGCCCGTCGGCGTCGACCACGGCGACCGGCAGCGCCGACTCGACGGCGGGCTCGATGACCTCGCTGAGGGCGGTGTCCGGGCCGACGGTGACGACGTCGGAGGTGAGGACCGCCGAGAGGTCGCCGACGCTCCGCCGCACCTGCTCGATCACGTCGCGGTCGCGGACCGTGCCCAGCAGGCGGCGTCCGCCGCCGACCACGAACGCGGCCGAGGTCTGCAGGTCGCGCATGCTCCGCAGCGCGGCGCGGGGACCGGCCGCCAGGGTGACCACGGAGCGCGCGGGCTCCATCACGGCGGAGGCGGTGAGCACGCGGGCGCGGTCGACGTCCTGCACGAACTGGGCGACGTAGTCGTTCGCCGGGTCGGTGAGGATCTCCTCCGGAGTGCCGATCTGGACGATGCGGCCGTCGCGCATCACCGCGATGCGGTCGCCGAGGAACATGGCCTCGTTGAGGTCGTGCGTGATGAAGACGATGGTCTTGCCGAGCTCGTGCTGCAGCTCGATCAGCTGCTCCTGCATCTCGCGGCGGATCAGCGGGTCGAGCGCCGAGAACGCCTCGTCCATCAGCACGATGTCGGTGTCGGCGGCGAGCGCCCGGGCGAGGCCGACGCGCTGGCGCATGCCGCCGGAGAGCTCGTCGGGCATCTTCTCGTGCCAGCCGGCGAGACCGGCGCGCTCGACCGCGAGGAGGGCCCGCTCGCGGCGCTCGGCCGCGGGGACGCCCTGGATCTCGAGCGGGTACGCGACGTTGTCGAGCACGGTGCGGTGCGGGAGGAGCGCGAAGTGCTGGAACACCATCGACACCGACGAGCGGCGCACGCGGCGCAGCTCCGCCTCGGAGACGCCGGTGATGGTGGAGCCCTCGATCAGGACCTCGCCCGCGGAGGGCTCCTGGAGCCCGTTGAGCATGCGGATGAGGGTGGACTTCCCGGAGCCGGAGAGGCCCATCACGACGAAGATCTCGCCTCGGCGCACGGTGAAGGACGCGTCGATCACCGCGGCAGTGCCGAGTCCGGCGAGCTCGCCGCGGTCGACACCCTCGCCCAGTCGGCGGACGACCTCGTCGGGCCTCCGGCCGAACACCTTGAAGAGGTGGCGAGCCTCGAGAGCCGGGGTCGCCGGATCGGCGCCCGCCTCGCTCCGGGGCTCGCTGATGGTCTGCTGGTTCTGGTGCACGTACACTCCGTCGGCGCGCAGGGACGACGCCCTGCGCTCATCTCGTGGTGCCGGGTCGGGAGCGTGGGACAGCCGTGCGTCGAGCCTCCGCGTGCGTCCCGCCACTCAGCGCTGCAGGGGGTGGAGGCGAGAGCGTCCGAGGCGGCCTCGGGGCCGCCTCCACTCCCGTTGACCGTACGATCGCTGCGCGTCCTGGGGGACGCCGTGCGAGCGCGGACCGGTTCATCGGGGCCCGTGAGGACCGCCGACCACGGTAGCCGCGGAGCCGCCGAGGGGCAAACGTCGGACAATTGCGGAGGCGGGTCCGGGGGTGGTCACGACGCGACCGGGGCGCGCGGATGTGCTGGTCGGAGCTGGTTTCCGGACTGTTGCGCGATCGTTACCGTCGTGGCACGGCCGGCGGCGCTCGGAGGGGGCGGGTCTCGATGCACCGTTGCACGGCTGCTCGACCGGCGAGCGGGGCGAGGACGCCCGTGCCGCTCAGACGGTGGTCTCGCCCGCCGGGCCCGAGGGGTCCGCCGCGCCGAATCCGCTGACGGGCTCGCCCTGCCAGGACACGAGCGTCCACGCGTCGCCCGAGCCCTCGAGGACGACGACACCCGTGTTGTCGAGCAGGTGGTCGGCGATGAAGCGCGCATCGAGGTCGAGGGAGCGCAGACCCGACCAGCAGCGGATGGCCGCACCGTGGCTGACCAGCGCGACGACCTCGTGCCCGAGCGCCTCCGCCTCCGTCACCACCGCGTCGTAGCGCGCCGCGAACTCGTCGCCCGTCTCGCCGCCCGCGAGCCGGATCGACGTCTCGCCGCCGGCCCAGCGGAAGACCGTCCCCATGTACTCCTCGACCGCCGCCTCGTCGCCGCGCATCTCGAGCCCCGCGGCCGCGACCTCGCGGATGCCGTCGCGCTCGATCGGCTCGAGCCCGAGGGCCGCGGCGAGAGGGGCGGCCGTCTCGTGGGTGCGGAGCATCGTCGAGACGAACAGCGCGCCGATCCCCTCGCCCGCGAGCTGACCGGGCAGCGCTGCGGCCTGGGTGCGGCCGAGGTCGGTGAGCCCGGGTCCGGGGATGCGGGTGTCGAGGAGGCCCGCCACATTGGAGGGGGTCTGGCCGTGGCGGATCAGGAGGAGGCGCATCCGTCCACGCTAACCGCGGAGGCTGGGCTTCCGGGGGGCGCGGTCGCGCCCGGTCCCGCCGTTGTGCGGCGAGTGCGGCGCTGCCACGATGTGCGGGGACGCTCCCGGACCGGGAGCCGCAGACGGACGGGACGGGCGGACATGGCCTCCGAAGACGGTTTCTCGAAGGACGAGCGCGCGGCGATGAAGCAGCGCGCGGCCGAGCTGCGGGCGGAGGCGAAGCGGCAGAAGAGCGCCGATAAGGCCGACGCCGACCGGAGGGACGCGGAGGCCGCGATCGCCGCGATGACCGACGAGGAGCGGCCGATCGCCCAGATGCTCCACGAGGTCGTCGGCGAGACCGCCCCCGACCTCCTGCCGAAGACCTGGTACGGCTTCCCCGCCTACGCTCGCTCGGACGGCAAGGCGATCGTCTTCTTCCAGCCCGGCGCGAAGTTCGGCACGCGCTACTCGACCCTCGGCTTCCAGGACGGCGCGCAGCTCGACGACGGCACGATCTGGCCGACCGCCTACGCGCTCGTCTCCGCCGACGACGAGACGCGCGCCGCCGTCACCGAGCTGGTCCGCCGCGCGGCCGGGGCCTGACCCCGTGGCGCAGGTCTACGACGAGATCGACGAGAGCCTCTCCTCCTGGATCCACGAGCAGCCGATGTGGTTCGTCGCCACCGCACCCCTCGCCGCGGACGGGCACATCAACATGTCTCCGCGCGGCCACGACTCGTTCTCGATCCTCGGTGCGCGCCGCGTCGGCTGGGTCGACTACACGGGCAGCGGAGTCGAGACGATCGCGCACCTGCGCGAGAACGGGCGCGTGTGCCTGATGTTCGCGTCGTTCGGACCGCGTCCGCGCATCGTCCGCCTGCACGGCACCGGCTCCGTGCACCTGCCCGGGTCGGAGGCGTTCGCCGAGGTCGCGGAGCAGCACCCCGAGCACCCGAGCACCCGCGCGGTCGTCACCGTCGAGCTCACCCGCATCAGCGACGCGTGCGGCTGGGGCGTGCCGGTGATGGAGCCGGTCGGCGAGCGCGACCTGCTCCTCCTCCAGGCCGAGAAGAAGGGCCCCGACGGCATGGCCGAGTACCGCGCCACGCGGAACGCGGTCAGCATCGACGGACTGCCGGGCTACCCGCAGGACTGAGCGGCGGGGCGCAGCGGCGGCACGACGCGCACGAGCACGCCGACCGGTTCGAGCAGGGAGCCGCTCCCCCTCCGGCCGTGATTCCAATCAGGTTTGTCAAGCCAGCGGGGGTGGTCTGGCTCGTCTGTTCTTCCTTCTCTCCCAGCGTTTTTTTTGCCTGGAAGGCACGTAGTGCCGAGCAGGGCCGGAGGTGGGAGCGCAACCCGGAGGGCGGAGGAGGAGAGGTTGTCGGCGCGATGGGAGGGAGCGCAGCGACCGCGTGCCGAGAACCTCGGAGGAGCCGGCCGCGCAGCGGCTTGCGCGGACGCCGGAGGCCCGTACGCCGCCGAAGGCTTCCAGGCAAAATGCGCGCAGCGCACAGCACCGCGTCGACCGGAGGTCGGCGTCCATGTCAGTGCCCGCATCCGAGATCGTCTGCGCACCAGGAACGTGCTTTTCGATCGGGGTGCACGTGCGCTGTCTCTGTATGCAGCGCGTACCGCTGAGAAGCCGCATATCTCCGCGGAGCAGGCCGGTTCCGCCGCGCCACGGGTGCGAGCATGACCGTAGGAGGCCGGGATGCGTGACGCGGTGATGGTCGTCGAAGACGACGTCGAGATGGGCGAGCTCATCAAGCGGGGTCTTACCGGCGACGGCTACGACGTCGCCCTGTTCTCGAACGGGGTCGACGCGCTGAACGCGGCGCGCGACGCGGACTACGCCGCGGCGGTCCTCGACGTGATGCTCCCCGGCATGAGCGGCTTCGAGATCTGCCGGCATCTCCGCGCGAGCGGTGCCACGCTCCCGGTGATCCTGCTCACCGCCCGCGACGCACTGCAGGACCGGGTGTTCGGCCTGGACGCGGGGGCCGACGACTACCTC
>NZ_PSWL01000034.1:0-35381 GCF_002932755.1 Rathayibacter sp. AY1B6 | reverse complement strand
GCCCCCGACCCGATCCCCCGACCCGAACAGGAGCGATGACATGGAGAAGTCCTGCGTCCGCCCCCTCGACCTGGACGACGCCGTCGCCCTCGTCGGCATCCTCGCCGCCCTCCAGGCCCTCCTCGACAGCGGCGGCCTCCCCCCTGAGGAGATCGAGGCCCTGCGCCACGGCCTCGAGCAGGGCGGTGCTCTCCTCCCCGGAAGTGACGAGAACGAGATCGCGACCGCTCTGGGTGGGCTGAACGCCCGCCTCCGTGGGACCATCGGGTGATCGCGCCGCGCCCGACGTTCCCGTAGCCTTCATCCGCGCTCGTGTCGACCCCGGTAACGCGCTCCCCCGCCCGCGGGTAGCGTCCGGTCCGGTCCCGCACTCCCACGGGGTCGCTGAAGCCCGAGAGCCGGAGGAGACCCGATCGTGAACGGTGACCACTTCGTGCTCTCGACCGCGACGCCGTGGGACGACCGCACCGAGATCATCGGCGTGTACGCCTCGGAGGCGTGGGCCCGCGAGGCCGCGGCCGCCTGGCTCGGATCCCCGGACCGTGAGGCGTTCCCCCGGTGCGTCATCGAGGGCTGGAGCGGTGCGCACCTCCTCGGCCGCGAGGTGGTCGAGGGCCTCGGCTTCGACGACGAGGGCGGCGACGAGTCGCTGGGCGGCCCCCGCAGCCTCTGACCCGCGGATCGGCTCAGCCGCCCCAGTGCGTCGGGCGCTCGAAGTGCGAGGGCAGCGTGGTCGCCGCATCCCCTCGGGCGCTGTTCACCTGTGCCTGGGTGAGGTAGACCGCCTCGGCGAGCCGGGCACCGGACACGTCCGCGTCGCGCAGGTCCACCCCGAGCAGATCGCACCGCTGCAGATCCGCTCCCCGCAGATCCGCGGCGAGGAGGAGCGCCCCCCGCAGATCCGCTCCCCGCAGGTCCGCGTTCCGGAGCACCGCGCCCGCCAGATCCGCTCCCGGAGCGAGCCGACGGCCCGTCGACCGGCGCGCAGCCGGCGCCGCTCCTGCGCGAGCGGCCCTGCTCGCGGCGATCAGGAGCGGCCGGGACGCTCCGTACTCCGCGTCGACGTCGACCGCGGCCACCTGCTCCGGCTCGCCGAGGGTGTGCGCGTGCACCGCGTCGAACCTCTCGCGGAGCTCGTCGAGGAGCGGCGCGCCGACGCCGGGCAGCGCCAGTGCGGAGTCGAGGTACCAGAGCAGCTCGTGAAGGCGGCGCATCAGCGGGAACACCGCGAACATCCGCTCGCGCACGGCCGGGTCCGACCGCCAGGAGACGCCGCCGAACGTCTGCTGCGAGACCTTCTGGCCGGCACCGAAGCAGTCGAAGACCGTGCAGCCGACGAACCCCTGCGGCCGGAGCCGGCGGTGGATCGTGCAGGCGTCCTCGCCGTCGAGGTTCACGCACGGGTCCCCGGCCCGTTTGTCGAACGGGAAGTCGGCGGAGCGGGCGAAGGCGAGGGCCACGCAGCACAGGCCGAAGCAGTTCGCGCAGTCGGCGCCGAGGTCCTCGCGGCGGCCGAGCTCGACCCTGGTGCGTGACGTCATCCGTCCGAGCCTACGCGCGGCGGCGCCGGCCGCTCAGTGCGCGAGCGCGAGCACGCCGACGACCAGCACGCCGAGGCCCACGATCCCGAGCAGCGAGACGATGCTCTCCTTCCGGGAGAGGCCCGCGCGCACGACGGCGATGAGGGCGATCCCCGCGAGTGTGACGACGTAGACGCCCGCGCCGATCCGCAGCGCGATCGTCGCGTCGATCCAGCCCAGCGCCGCGGCTCCGAGCGCGAGGACCGGCAGCGACGCCGAGGCGAGCGCTCCGCCCGCGATCCGCAGCATGGTCTGCGTCTCGGAGCGCGAGGGCGCCGAGGCGTGCACGACCTGGTGCGCGATCACCTCGGCGACGAAGCCCGCGGCCGAGATCCCGATGATCGAGATCACGAGGCTCTGGAGGGCGTGGACCGCGTCGGGGTGGTCGCCGACGAGGTAGATCATCACCACGGCCAGGCCCGTGAAGGTCGCGTAGACGCGCTCCTTGAGAGCGCGGGCGATCTCGTCGAGGGGGCGGCGGGTCCGCTCCGCCCACCGTCCGGCGCGGCCCGGGCGCAGGCGCACCGGCGTCATCCGGTCGGCGGGTGCGGTGCGGCCCTCGTCGGCCGCTCCGTCAGTAGGAGGCGGAGTCGACACGTGCCGCGGAGGAGTCGCCCGAATGCCGCGCGGCGAGGTCGCCGAGGATGGTCGCGGAGCCGCTGGTGCCGAAGCGGGTGACGCCGAGCTCGCGGTAGGCGAGGAGCGTGTCGAGGTCGCGGACGCCGCCGGACGCCTTCACCTGGACGGCCTCGGAGACGGCGCCGCGCATGAGGCGGAGGTCGTGCTCGTTCGCTCCGCCGCCCGCGAAGCCGGTGGCGGTCTTCACGAAGTCCGCTCCGGCGCGCTCGGCGGCCCGGCTGCCCTCGACGACCTGCTCGTCGTCGAGGAGGCTCGTCTCGAGGATGACCTTGACGACGTGGCCCTCGGCGGCCTCGACCACGGCGCGGACGTCGTCCTCGACGTCCTGGAGCAGGCCGCTGCGGAGGCGGCCGATGTTGACCACCATGTCGAGCTCGGACGCGCCGTCGGCGAGCGCCTGACGCGACTCCGCGACCTTCGCCGCGGTGGAGGTGGTGCCGTGGGGGAAGCCGATGACCGTGCCGACCAGGACGCCGGAGCCCTCGAGCCGGGCGACCGAGTGGGCGATGTCGGAGGGGCGGACGCAGACGCTGAACACGCCGGACGCGCGCGCCTCGTCGAGCTGGGCGTCGACGTCGGCGCGGGTGAGCTCGGGCTTCAGGATCGCGTGGTCGATGAGCGCCGCGATCTCGGCGACGGTGGGCAGGCTGGAGTCGGTCATCCGGACATTTTACGTCCGTCGGAGGACGACGAAGGCCCGCGATCCGAGAGATCACGGGCCTTCGTCGGTCGCGCTGCTAGCGGCGCTCGGTCACCAGCTGGACTTGGTGATGCCGGGCAGCTCGCCGCGGTGCGCCATGTCACGGAAGCGGACACGCGAGATGCCGAACTTCGTGAGGTTGCCGCGGGGACGGCCGTCGACGGCGTCGCGCGAGCGGACGCGGACGGGCGAGGCGTTGCGGGGGAGCTTCTGGAGGCCGACGCGGGCGGCCTCGCGGGTCTCGTCGGTCCCGGCCGGGTCGACCAGGGCCTTCTTCAGCTCGAGGCGCTTGGCGGCGTAGCGGTCCACGATCACCTTGCGCTGCTCGTTGCGGGCGATCTTGCTCTTCTTGGCCATACTTAGCGCTCCTCGCGGAAGTCGACGTGCTTGCGCACTACGGGGTCGTACTTCTTGAGCACGAGACGGTCGGGGTCGTTGCGGCGGTTCTTCTTGGTCACGTAGGTGTAACCGGTGCCGGCCGTCGAACGGAGCTTGATGATCGGACGGACGTCCTGCTGCTTGGCCATTAGATCTTCACCCCGCGAGCGAGAACATCCTTGACGACGGACTCGATGCCACGGGCGTCGATGACCTTGATGCCCTTGGCCGAGAGGGTCAGGGTGACGTTACGGCGAAGCGACGGCACGTAGTACGTCTTCTTCTGCACGTTCGGGTCGAAGCGGCGCTTGGTGCGCCGGTGCGAGTGCGAGATGGCGTGCCCGAAGCCGGGGACGGCTCCGGTCACCTGGCAGACTGCTGCCATGGTTTCCTCCATGTGTGGTTACCGTGGACCACGCGCGGCACGAGGCCTCGCCCGACCCACCCAAGGTCACTTGTCGGCGCACCGCCCGGCCGTTCAGCGGGGGCCGGAGCTCCCGCCCGACGGGCAGCACGCAAGCGCGTGCAGATGCACGCAACTTCGCTAGGTTACGCGAGCCGGGCGGAGGCCGCAACAGCGTCCCGGTCTCCGGCGAGGCTCAGCGGTTCCGAGCACCAGGACTTCCTGGGAGGTTCCGGCAGAAGTGGTCGTCGGTACCCCCCGAGCAGGGCGTTCGTGTATCTTGCGCTGTCCTCGGCGGTTCCGGGCGCCCTACTCTGAGCCGACCGCGGGCGCCCGCTCCCGGCAGCAGCCGGGAGTAGCAGCACATGCGCCAGTCCTTCCTCCGTTCCCTCGTCGCCGCGGCCGTGCTCGTGGCGGGCGCAGGACTCAGCGTCGTGGCCGCGCCGGCCGCCTCCGCCGCGCCGGTCTTCAGCACCGCGTGCTTCTCCTCTCCGAAGATCTCGGCGGTGTCGGAGTACACCGTCCCCGCGACCGGGGTGTCGACGGTCCGCGCGGTCCTCAGCGGCCAGAACGGCGGGAAGGGCGCGAGCGGCCTCGGGACGGGCAACGCCGGCGGACGCGGCTCCAGCCTCGTCGTGGAAGTGCCCGTCACGCCCGGGCAGGTGCTGAAGATCGGACGCCTCGCCGGCGCCCCGGCCGGAGCGGCCGGCGCCACGCGCTACGTGAACGGCGGCATCTACTCGGGCGATTCCGGCGGCGCCGGCGGCGACGCCCAGTACCTCACCACGGCCGGCTCGGACGGCTGTCAGCACGCCCTCGCCGTGGCTGCGGGCGGCGGAGGCGGCGGCGGCCGGTCCTCGGTCGGAGGCGACGCCGACGCGGGCAGCGGTGCGAGAGGCGGCGGGAACGGCGGCAGGAACGACGCGGCGGACGGCGGCGGCGGCGGGGCGGCCGGCCAGAGCTCGGGCGGCTCCCCCGGCGCCCGCGGGTACAGCACCTTCGGCGAGTGCGCCGACGGCAACAACGGCCAGTGGGGCGTGTTCCTCAACGACGGCAAGGGCGCCGACGCCGGATCCTCCCGCGGCGGCGGCGGCAACTGCTCGTTCCCCGGCCACAGCGGCGGCGGCGGCGGGGCCGGCTGGTGGTACGGCGGCGGTGGCGGATCGCCGTACGTGTTCGGCAGCATGAACGACACCCTCGGCGTCATGTACGACCCCGGCGCGGGCGGCGGCGGCTCGAGCTACGTGCACCCGAGCGTGACGAAGATCTCGCAGACGGCCGGCCCGACGGCGGCCGACCCCGTGGTCGCTCCGGTGTACGACACCGCCGTGACCGTGACGCGGACCCCCGACTTCTCCACGCTCGGGCAGGAGGTCACCGTCACCGCGACGGTGACCATCCCGAGCCTGGGCCGGCCGGTCGCCGCCGGCGGCACGGTCGAGATCCTCACCGGCGCGGGCACCAGCAGGGTGACCCTCGACGCGAACGGCGTCGGCGTGCTGAGCACGAGGGACATCCCGCAGGGCTGGAACGAGATCCGCGCGCACTACCCCGACACCATCACCCCCGCCGAGGCGGGACGCGGGAGCTGGTCGGCGCTTCCCGCCCTGCGCCACGAGGTGCGGGCGTGCGCTGCGACACCCGTCATCACCCGGCAGCCCGCGGACATCGCGGGCGTCACCAACCAGATCTACACGCTGACGATGGGCGTGAGCGTCTCCGCCGTCTACGGCGGCGTCCCCGCCGTGTCCTGGGAGAGATCCACGGACGGCGGCGCCACGTGGAAGCCCGCGCTCGGTCGGGCCGCGGTCCGGGACGACGGGACCGCGTTCCTCGAGGCCGGCCCCGATCTCACCGGCTCGTACCGCTATCGGGCGACCCTGACCACCTGCGGCGGCAGCGTCCGGAGCGAGCCGGCCACCGTGGCGGTGGGCGGTGTGCGGTTCGACCTGTCGACGCTCCCGCAGAAGACGTACGGCGACTCCTTCGACGCGAGCCCCTACGCGCAGGCCGTCGACGTGCCCGGCCGCTCCATCGTCCTGAGCAGCAGGACCGCCGAGACCTGCTCCGTCAGCGGCATGAGGGTGACCGTGCTCCACGCCGGCGTCTGCACGCTCGCCGCGAGGCTCGACTCCCTCGCTCCTCTGGGCTGGGCGGGCGAGCCCCTGCAGAGCTTCACGGCGAAGCCGAAGGCGCTCACGGTGACCGCCCCGACCGTCGACTACCCGCGCGGCGCGCCGGCCCCCGACCTGCGCTGCACGGCCGCCTTCGTCGGCTCCGACACCTTCGGCACCCCGCTCAGTGCGGGCGTCTACCGACCGATCGTCACGGCGGACGACGTCATCTACCGTTTGATCCCGAACTGGGCCACCTCCACCTTCACCACCTTCACGACGCGGTGCAGCGGCGCGAAGGTCAGCAGCGACTACACGGTCGCGGGGTACAAGGACGGCGCGCTGCGCATCGTCGCGGCCGTCCCGATGGTGACCGCCTCCTCGCCCTCGTCGACCTACGGATCCACTCCCCCTGCGATCACCGCCTCCGTGACCGGCTCCCCCTCGGGGACCGTGTCCTGCGGCGCCTACGCGGCGTCCGACACCGCCTTCAGGACGCCGCTGGCGCTCTCCGCGACGACCCCCGTCGGCCGCTACCCCACGCGCTGCTCCGGCCTGACGAACCCCTCGGGACAGCTGATCACCATCGACGGCGCGCTCACGATCTCCCCGGCGCCCCTCACGGTGACCGCGTCGAGCCCCGGGACGCAGGCGCACGGCACCGCGACCGCCCCGACGCTCACCTGCACGGCCGACGGCTTCGCAGGCACCGACCGGTTCGTCACCGAGCCGACCGGCGCCTACTACACGGCGGACGGCACCGAGAAGGTGACGGTCGGCGCGCGCACGCCCGTCGGCGACTACGTCACGCGGTGCGACGGAGGCGACGCGGGGCCGAACTACACCCTCCGCTCGGTCTCCGGCACCTTCGCACTGGCCGACCGCTCGGCCCCCGTCGTGACCGTGCCCGCCGCCGTGGCGGCCGAGCCGACCGACGTCTCCGGCGCCGTCGTCACCTTCGCCTCCTCCGCGAAGGACGCCGTCGACGGAGCCGTGGGCTCGACCTGCACGCCCGCCTCGGGGAGCGTCTTCCCGATCGGCGAGACGACGGTCGACTGCACCGCGGACGACGAGGCCGGCAACACCGGCACCTCCTCGTTCCGGATCACCGTCCAGAAGTTCTCTCAGACGGTCGCCTTCACCTCCTCGCGGCCGACGGCGCCGACGGCGCTGGGCACCTTCACCCCGACGGCCACCGGCGGCGGCTCCGGGAGCCCCGTCTCGATCGGAGCGACCGGATCCTGCACGATCACCGACGGCGTCGTGACCTTCACCCGCAGCGGCACCTGCACCGTGACCGCGGATCAGGCCGGCGACGACCACTACACCGCGGGGCGCGCCTCCTTCGATCTCGAGGTCGCGAAGGCGTCGCAGACGCTGACGGTCGCCGTGCCGAAGACCGGCGTGCTGGAGTCGACCGGCGTCGCCACGGCGACCTCGAGCTCGGGTCTGCCGGTGCTCGTGAGGACCTTCTTCGGCTGCACCGTCGCCCCTGACGCGACGGGTGCGCAGATCCTGACCTACACCGAGCCCTCGACCTGCGGCGTGCAGTTCGACCAGCCCGGCGACGACGTGTACGCGGCCGCCGAGGGCCTGGTGCGCTTCGTCCCGATCTCGCGCATCCCCCAGACCATCGTCGTCACCTCGACTCCGCCCGACCGGGTGTTCACCGACGACCGGTACACGGTCGAGGCGACCGGCGGCGGCTCGGGCAACCCGCTCGTGATCACGGTGATCGAGAACGGCAACTGCACCATTGCGGACGACGTGGTGACGTTCTTCGGCGACGGCACCTGCACGGTGAAGATCGACCAGGCCGCGGACGATCGGCACGACGCCGCTGCGCAGGTCCGGCAGGTCATCACGGTGGGAACCCCCGAGGGGAACCTCTCCTTCGGGAGCGACTCCCCCTCGCACGCGATGTCGCTCGAGACGTACCGGCCGACGATCGTGCCCGGCCCGTCGAAGGGCGTGCCGGTGCTCTCCGCGAGCCGCGACTGCTCGATCCTGCCCGACGGCGTGACCGTGCGGAACGACGGAGCCGGGCTCTGCGTGCTGTCCCTCGACCAGCCCGGAGACGGCTACTGGCCCGCACGGCACGCGGAGCAGCAGTACTCGATCTACTTCCTCCCGCAGACGGTCCGGATCACGAGCGCGCCTCCGGTCGGCGCCGTCCTCGGAGACACGTACCGCCCGGTGATCGAGGGCGGCGCCTCCGGCATCGCTCCGTTCCTCATCACGACAGCGACCTGCTCGGCGAAGGACGGCGTGGTCACCTTCACCACGAAGGGCGTCTGCGGCGTCTTCGCCTACCAGAACGGCAATCGGCAGTACGACAGTGCCCGGCCCGCCGTGCAGGAGGTCGAGGTCGGCTACGCGCCCGGCTCCGTGGCGTTCACGACCGCCGTTCCGACCGACGCGAAGGTCGGCGGATCCTTCACTCCCACCTTCACGCGCGGCCCGTCCTCCGGCCCCTCGGTGCTCGGCGTCGCCGGCGCCTGCTCCGACGGCGAGAACGGCGCCGTCCGGTTCGACTCCGCAGGCACCTGCACGCTGACGGCGATCCACTACCGCGACGACACCTACGGCACGGCGCGGGCGGTCCAGACCTTCGAGATCACCGCGATCGCGCAGACGGTCGCCTTCACCTCGACCGCGCCGTCGACGGCGACGTCCGGCGACACGCTCACTCCGACCGCGACGGGCGGCGCCTCCGGGCTCCCCGTGACGATCGGAGCGACCGGCGCCTGCACGCTCGCGGACGGCGTCGTCACCTTCGCCGGCAGCGGCACCTGCACCGTCACGGCGGACCAGGCGGGCGACGGGCGCTACGCGGCGGCGGCGCAGGTCTCGCAGACCGTCGCCGTCTCGCAGCTCGCGGGCACCGTCGCGTTCGGCGGCGATGCTCCGACCGCGGCCCGGGTCGGTGGCTCCTCGACCGCCGTCGTCGTCGCCGGCCCCTCCAGCGCTCCTCCGGTGCTGACGGCCTCCGGCGCCTGCTCCGTCGGCCCCTTCCGACTGGTCTCCTACGACTCCGCGGGCACCTGCACGCTGACGCTGGACCAGGCGGGAGACACCCGCCACAGCGCGGCGCCGACGGCCGTGCGCAGCTTCGAGATCACCCGGATCGCGCAGACCGTGGCCTTCACCTCGCAGGCGCCGGACTCGGCGCTCGCGGGCGGCACCTACCGCCCGACCGCGACCGGCGGAGCCTCCGGGCGGCCCGTGGTGCTCGGAGCCTCCGGGCCCTGCGCGCTCACGAACGGGGTCGTCACCTTCACCGGATCGGGCACCTGCACGGTGACCGCCGACCAGACGGGCGACAGCCGCTACGCCCCGGCGGAGCGGATCTCGCAGGTGATCGCGGTCGGACTGCTCGCGGGCACCGTCTCCTTCGGCGGCACCGCGCCGACCGGCGCGACGGTCGGCGGGACGACCACCCCGCGGATCGTCGCCGGGCCCTCCACCGCGCGTCCGGTGCTGACCGCCTCCGGAGCCTGCTCGGCGACCGCGGGAGTCGTGTCCTACGACTCCGTCGGCACCTGCACGCTGACGCTCGACCAGGCGGGCGACTCGCGCTACGGCGCCGCTCCGCAGGCCGTCCGGACCTTCGCGATCGGCGCCCTCGGCCAGACGCTGGCGTTCACGTCGCCGGTCCCCGACGCGGCGGTCGCGGGAGGCTCCTACACGCCCGTCGTGACGGCCGGCGCATCCAGCGCCCCCGTGGTGCTCGGAGCGGCCGGGTCCTGCACGGTCGCGGACGGCGTGGTGACCTTCACCCGCTCCGGCACCTGCACGGTGACCGCGGATCAGGCCGGGGACGAGCGGCACACCGCGGCTCCGCAGATCTCGCAGGCCGTCGAGGTCGGCGCCGCCGAGGGCACCGTCACGTTCCGCGACGCCGCTCCGACGGACGCCCGGATCGGCGGCTCCTGGACCCCGGCGATCGTCCGGGGCCCGTCGAGCGCCGATCCGGTGCTCGACGCCTCCGACTCCTGCTCGCTCGGCGAGGACGGCACGGTGTCCTACGACTCGGTCGGCACCTGCACGCTGACGCTGGATCAGGCGGGCGACGACGCTCACGCGCCCGCGGAGCAGGTCGTGCGGACCTTCCCGATCGGGAAGGCGCTGCAGACGGTCGCCTTCACCTCCGAGGCTCCGAGCACGGCGATCGCGGGCGGCCGCTACACGCCGACCGCGGCGGGCGGCTCCTCCGGCCTGCCCGTCACGATCGGCGCCACGGGCGCGTGCTCGCTCGCGAGCGGCGTCGTGACCTTCAGCGGCTCCGGCACCTGCACGGTCACCGCCGATCAGGCCGGCGACGCCACGCACGACGCGGCGCCCCGGGCGACCCAGTCGATCGCGGTCTCCGCGGTCGTGCCGGTGAAGAAGAAGGCGCAGAAGGTCTCCTTCTCGACGTCGATGCCGTCCTCGCCGGAGAAGGGCGTCGCGTACCCGGTCGCGGCCTCGGCGACCTCGGGCCTCCCCGTCAAGCTGTACGCGAGCGGCAGCTGCACAGTGTCCGCGACCGGCGCAGGCACGGCGACGGTGCGGCTGACCGGCGCGGCGAGCTGCACGGTCCGGGCCACTCAGGCGGGCGACTCCACGTGGCTCGCCGCGACCTCGGTGACGCAATCGCTGCAGGTGAAGTCCTCCACCCGCGCCGACCTGACGCTGACGCTGGCGCCGGCGCCGGGCCTCTCGGCGACGGCCCCGCTCTCGGGCACGATCACGGTCCGGAACACCGGCACCCGGGACGCGGCGGCGACGACCAGCCGCGTCGTCGTCAGCGGCACGGTGGCGAGCGCGCCCGGCGCCGTGCAGACGAAGGGCTCGGTCGCGGGCACGACGGTCCTCACCTGGACCGCGCCGAGCGTCTCGGTCGGGCGGAGCATCACCTACTCGGTGACGCTGGTCGACCGGCCGGCGGCCACGACGATCGACGCCAGGGTGTCGACCGCCGCCGCTGATCCGACGCCGTCGAACAACGCCGTCAAGCGGACGTTCAAGTAGGGGACCCGTGGACCGGCTGAGACGTCGCGCGCTGCTGCTGGGGATCGCCTCCTCGGCAGTGGCGCTGACGGGCTGCACGCCCGCCCGGTCCGCTCCCGCGGCGCTCCCGCCGAGCACGGCGCTGCCGGCGGTGCTGCCGTCCGCCGCTCCGACGGCCGACCCGACCCCTCCCCGCCCCGTGCCGACCACCACCGCCGCGGCGGCTCCGGTGCGGAGGAGGGTGCCCCTGCCCTCCGGCACGATCTCGGACCTGCCCGGCGAGGGGAGCCTGCTCGCCTGGACCGTCGACGACGGCGCCGACTCCGACGTGGTCGCCGCCTACGCGCAGTTCGCCCGCGACACCGGCACCCGGCTGACCTTCTTCCTCAACGGGAAGTACGACTCGTGGACCGCGAACGCGCCGCTGCTGGCTCCGCTCGTCGCCTCGGGGCAGGTGCAGCTCGCGAACCACACCTGGTCGCACGCCGACCTGACGAGCCTCTCGAGCGACGGCGTGCAGGAGGAGCTGGGCCGCAACGGCGACTTCATCCGCTCGACCTACGGGGTGGAGGCGGCGCCGTTCTACCGACCGCCGTTCGGCTACACGGACGAGCGGAGCCGGGCCGCCGCGGCGGCGATCGGCTACACGGCGACGGTGCTCTGGTACGGCTCGCTCTCGGACTCGGGGCGGATCACGCCGGAGCAGGTGGTCGGCTTCGCGGACCAGTGGTTCCTCCCCCAGCACATCGTGATCGGGCACGCGAACTTCGACCCGGTGACGCAGGTCTACGCGCGGCTCGTCGACCTCCTCCGCGAGCGCTCGCTCGAGACGGTCACCCTCCGCGACGTGTTCGCGGTCTGAGCCGCGCCTTCAGCGGAGGGACGCGCGCGCCGCGGCGGAGACGGCCGCGGCGACCGCGTCGAGGGCGGGCGTGTGCAGGGCCCACTGCTGCCAGTAGAGGGGGACGTCGACGGGGTCGCCGCCCAGCTCGACCAGGCCCTCGCCGCCGACCGGGGCCTGCAGCTCGGGCAGCATCCCCCACCCCATGCCCAGGCGCACGGCCCGCTCGAAGTCGGTCGACCCGGGGACGCGGTGCCGCGGCGGGCGGCCCTCGACGCCGGCGGCCCGGAGGAAGTCGTCCTGCAGGCGGTCCTTCTCGTCGAAGACGACCAGCGGAGCGACCGCGAAGGCGGCGAGGCCGGCCGTGCCGCCCTCCGGGAACCAGCGCTCGGCGAACGCGGGCGAGGCCATCGCGCGGTACCGCATCACTCCGAGGGGCGCGACGGTGCAGCCGAGCACCGCCTCCGACTCGCCGGTGACGGCCGCCAGCACGGTGCCGTCGCGGAGGAACGCGGTGGTGTGCGCCTGGTCCTCGCGGTGCAGCTCCAGCACGACGTCGGCGACGGAGGCGAGTGCGGGCAGCACCCAGGTGGCCAGGGAGTCGGCGTTGACGGCGAGCGGGAGGACGACCGGGCCCGCCCCCGCCGCGTCCTCGCCCCCGAGCGAGCGCACGGCGTCGTCGGCGAGGAGCTCGATCTGGCGGGCGAGGCGGAGGAGCCCCGCACCGGCCTCGGTCGCGACGACGGGGCGCGAGCGCACCAGCAGGACGCGGCCGGCGGCGGTCTCGAGCGCCTTGATCCGCTGGCTGAGGGCGGAGGGGGTGATGTGCAGGGCGCGGGCGGCGGCGTCGAAGGAGCCGTACCGGACGGAGGCGGCGAGCGCGCGCAGGCGGGAGAGGTCGAGGTCGTCGGTCAGCATCAGTACTGCTCACGGTACTGAAGGAGCATGAGCTGGTCTACAGGAGGGCCCGGCCCTAGCGTCGGAGCGTGTCCCCCCTCCTCGCCGCTCTCTCCGGCCTCGGCTTCGGCCTCTCTCTCATCATCGCGATCGGCGCGCAGAACGCCTTCGTGCTCCGCCAGGGGCTCCGCCGCGAGCACGTGCCGGCCGTCGTCGCGATCTGCGCGCTCTGCGACGCGGCGCTGATCGTGCTCGGCATCGCGGGGATCGGCGCGGTCCTGGAGTCGGCGCCGTGGCTGCTGGTGGTGATCCGCTGGGGCGGCATCGTCTTCCTCCTCGCCTACGCGGTGCTGGCGGCGAGGCGCGCGCTGCGGCCGGGGACGCTCGACGGCGATCCGGCCGGCGCCTCGACGTCGCTGCGCACGGCGATCGGCACCTGCCTGGCGCTCACGCTGCTCAATCCGCACGTCTACCTCGACACGGTCGTGCTGCTCGGGTCGGTGGCGAACACGCACGGCGACGAGCGCTGGTGGTTCGGGGCGGGGGCGGCGGCCGGGAGCGTGCTGTGGTTCACCGCTCTCGGCTTCGGGGCGCGGGCGCTGCGGCCGCTGTTCCGGAGCCGCGGGGCCTGGCGGATCCTCGACGCGGCCGTAGCGGTCGTGATGGTGGTGCTGGCGGTGTCGCTCGCGCTGCACTGAGGGCCTGGTCGTGTCCAGTCCGCCCCGCGGCGCTGCTCGAGACCCTGCGCTCGCGGGCCTGAGGCGCCGACCCGTCAGTCGACCACGATCCGGACGAGCGTCGTGACGGCGTCCACCGCGTTCACGTAGGAGTAGTGCCGCGAGGTCGGGAAGGCGAGGTGCCGTCCGGGCTCCAGCCGCACGGGCTCCTCGCCCTCCCGCTCAAGGAGGAGCGCGCCGGCGGTGACGAGCAGGATCTCGTGCCACCCCTCGGGGTCGGGCTGCGCGTCGTAGCGGTCCCCGGGGCCGAGCGTCCAGGTCCAGAGCTGGGCCTCCCGGCGCGCGGGGACGGAGGAGAGCAGGACGGCGACGCTCGCCTCGCCCGCTCCCCGCCAGGCGACCTGGTCGATCGCCGCGGGCGCGGATCCCGGGGCCGAGACGAGTGCCGTGAACGTGGTGCCGAGGGCGGTCGCGAGGCGGTCGACTCCGGTCAGCGAGATGTTCGCCTCGCCGGCCTCGGCGGCGACGATCGTCCTCCGGCTGATGCCCGAGCGCTCCGCCAGTGCGGACTGGCTCAACCCGGCTCCGCGCCGCGCGAGGCGGAGATTGCCGCCGAGATGGGCGAGGACAGGAGCCGACATGCGCACTATTCTGCACCGAGGAGCCCCCGAGGCTCCTAGGATGTGCAGAATGATGCACATCTCGCTCCGGGGCCTCCGCTTCTCGCGTCCGGAGTGGGCCCTCATCGGCATCACCGCGATCTGGGGCGGGACCTTCCTCGCCGTGCACGTGGCGATGCAGCACAGTGGCCCGCTGTTCTTCGTCGGGATGCGGTTCGCGATCGCGGGGCTGATCAGCGCGGTCGTGTTCCACCGGTCGCTCCGGGGGATGCGGCGGATCGACCTCGCGGCCGGCGTCGCGATCGGGGTGATGATCTTCGCGGGCTACGGCCTGCAGAGCTACGGGCTGCAGACGATCACGAGCAGCACCTCCGCGTTCCTCACCGCGCTGTACGTGCCGCTGGTGCCGCTGCTCCAGTGGGTCGTGTTCCGTCGCCGGCCGAACGTGCTGACGCTGGTGGGCGTCGCCCTGGCGTTCGTCGGACTGCTGCTGATCGCGGGCCCGCAGCCGGGCGTCGCGCTCGGAGCGGGCGAGGTGGCGACGATCGTGAGCACGCTGCCGATCGCGGCGGAGATCATCCTGATCGGCCTCGTCGCCGGACGGGTGGACCTCGGGCGGGTGACCGTGGTGCAGCTGCTGGTGGCCGGCGCGCTCGGATTCGCCTCGATGCCGCTCGCGGGCGAGGCGGTCCCGGTGTTCTCGTGGGCCTGGCTGATCCCCGCGCTCGCGCTCGGGGCGAGCAGCTGCCTGATCCAGCTGACGATGAACTGGGCTCAGCGCTCGGTCTCGCCGTCCCGCGCCACGATCATCTACTCCGCGGAACCGGTCTGGGCCGGCCTGATCGGCCGCCTCGCCGGCGACCGCCTCCCCGCGCTCGCCCTGCTCGGCGCGGGGTTCATCGTCGCGGGCACGCTCGTCAGCGAGCTGAAGCCGCGCCGGGAGCCTGCGCCGCCGACTCTCAGGTGACGGCGGGGAGGGCGGCCGAGGCGACGAGCGCTCCGCCGGCGTCGGTGATCTCGACGGCGGCGACGGACTCGCGCAGGACGGCCGCGTTCATCTCGCAGTCGAGCTCCGCGGAGCTGCCGAGGAAGGAGCCGGACGGGAGCCGCTCGCCGGAGCCGGTGACCAGCACGAGGTCGTAGCTCTCGCCGAGCGCGAACCCGGTGCCGCGGAGGATCGTCTCGGTGCCCCAGGTGTGCGCGACCAGCGAGCCGTCGAGCGTCACGCCGGCCGTCCGCTCGTCGAAGGCGATCGCCTCGACGGCGCCGAGCGTCCCGGGCGGTCCCGCGACGGGGCGCTCGTCGGCGGACCGCAGAGCCGCTCCGGCGACGCCGCCCACGACGAGGAGCGCGGCCGCCGCGGCGACGGCCAGGACGGCGCGCAGGCGCGGGGCACGGAGGCGCGGGGCGCGCACCCGCGCCGTGCGCTCGGGCCGCTCCCCGGCGAGCGCGGCGACGCGCGACCGCAGCTCCGGAGACGGCTCCGCCTCCTCCCAGCGGCCCAGCGCGCCGAGCCGGTCGACCACAGCGCCGAACGATGCGAGCTCGCGGTCGATCGAGGGGTCGGCGGCGCGCAGGAGCTCGAACTCGCGCGCCTCCTCGGCGGAGAGGTCCCCGGCGAGGGCCGCGGCGAGGAGCTCCTCGCGGCGGCCGTCGGGCTGGTCTCGGTCGGTCACGGTCTCTCCTCGTCGGTGGGTCCGGCGCCCGCGAGGTGACCGCGGAGCGCTCGGAGAGCGTAGAAGGCCCGGCTGCGCAGGGTGGCGACCGGCACGCTCGTCGCCGCCGACAGCTCGGCGTAGGTCTCGCCGTGCAGGTGGACGGCGACGACGACCTGCCGGTGCTCGGCGGAGAGCCGCGCCAGCGCCTCGGCCATCGCGAGCGGCTCGAGAGGGTCGCGGTCCTCCGCGGGCACCTCCTCCAGCACCTCGGCCTCGACCAGGCGCGGCAGGCGCTGGCGCGAGCGGTGCACGTCGACGACGACGTTGCGGGCGATGGCGAAGAGCCACGTGCGGGCACTGGCGCGCTCGGCGGAGTAGCTCGCCCGCGAGCGCCAGGCGCGCAGGAACGTCTCCTGCACGCAGTCCTCGGCGAGGCCGCGGTCGCGCAGGGCGTTGAGCGCGAAGCCGAGCAGGGCGGACCCGTGCTCGTCGAAGGCGGCGGCCGGATCGAACTCCGCCGTCCTGGGCTCGAGGCGCACCACCGGAGGCGGGACCTCCGAGTGCTCGCGCGGCATCGCGGGCCCTTCGTCTCGTCGTGCCGTCGCCGTCCGCGCCACACCGCCTCCTCGTCCGGACCGGTGGTCCGTCGGAAGGGGGTACGGCCGCGACGGCGGCGGCGTTCATCGGAGGCGAGGACCGTCTCCGTGAAGATCCTCTCAGATGGAGTGAACGCAGCGCCGGTTCCGGCCGTACTCCCTGCATCGGGCCCGCTCGGCGCTCGCGATCGAAAGGCTCCACCATGACGAAGACGCCCCCCGCGCGGAACCGCGCCGGCCGCCGCCTGCTCTCCCTCGGCGGCGTCACCGCCGTCGCGGCCGCCTCCTTCTTCGCCGCCGCACCGGCCCAGGCCGAGACCGAGGTCGCCGAGCCGTCCTCCTTCACCAGCGCCTTCACGGTGATGGCGACGCCCGACCAGGTCGTGAACGCCGACTCCGCCGCGACTCCCGGCCAGCCCGGCGCCACGGGCGAGATGACCTTCCGGGTCAACAGCGACCTGGACGTCATCTGCTACGACATCACGCTCACCGGCGTGACCGGCGACTACCAGAGCCCGGCGAAGACCGCGACGCACATCCACCAGGCGGCGCTGGGCAAGGCGGGCCCGCCGCGCATCGCGTTCCCGAACCCGGCGCCGGTCGGCGACGGTCCCCGCACCAGCAGCGGCTGCCTGCAGGGCCCCTTCACCACGGGCATCCAGGCGAACGGGTCCGACACCGGTGCCGGATTCACACTGAAGGCCCTCGAGGCCGATCCCGCCGCCTTCGCGGGCGACTCCCACACGGCCTCGTACGCGGCGGGCGTCGTCCGCGGCCAGCTCTCGCAGGTGCCGGTCGGCGGCCTCCAGACCGGTGGCGGCGCGACCGCCGCCGGGAGCGACGCCACGGGCCCGTCCGGTCTCGCCGCGCTGGCCGGCCTCGGAGCCGTCGCCGCCCTCGGCGCGGCCGGAGTGGTCGTCGCCCGCCGGCGCACCGCCTCCTGATCGTGGGCACCCGGTCGAGGAGCGGCGCGGCGGCACTGTGCGCCGCGCTGCTCCTCGGGGGGTGCGCCGCCGCGGACGGGAGCGGAGGAGCGGAGACGCCCGCGAGCGCGCCCGCGCCTCCGGTCCTCGCTTCTGCTCCCCCGGTCGCTTCGTCGCCGGTGACCGCGCCCGACCCCGCCGCCGCCGCGCCCGCGCGCACCGTCGGCGTCGAGCCCGCCCGGCTGAGCGTGCCCGCGATCGGCCTGGACGAGCCCCTGATCGCCCTGGGCATCCAGTCGGACGGGGCGATGGAGGTGCCGGCGGACTACGACGACGTCGGCTGGTTCTCGGGAGGCGGGCGCCCGGGCGGCAGCGGCCGCACCGTGATCGCGGCGCACGTCGACTCGCGGTCCGGACCCGCGGTCTTCTTCCGCCTCGGCGAGCTCGCCCCGGGCGACGAGATCGCGGTGAGCGGAGTCGACGGCTCCGAGCACCGCTACCGGGTCACGGCGGTCGAGTCGCACGCCAAGGCCGCGTTCCCCACCGCCCGCGTCTTCGGCGCGACCCTCGAGGAGGAGCTGATCCTCGTGACCTGTGGCGGCGAGTACGACGCGGCGATCGGCCGCTACCGGGACAACCTGTTGGTGTTCGCCTCCCCGCTCTGACTCCCGCGGCAGCGAGGAGGGAGCGCGGTTGCACGAGACCGCCGTCGGCGCAAGGGGCGGGCCGCGCGGGCGCGCTGTGGTCGGATGAGGAGGGCCGCCCCCGCCGCCGCTCCCCTCCCGCTCCCCACCGATCCGACAGGACGCCCGTGTCCACCAGCCCCCGCCCCGCCCTCTTCGCTCTGCCCGGACTCGGGCTCGACGACCGCGCCTTCGACGCGCTCGCCCGTGAGCTCGCCGACGTCGCGGACCTCGTCGCGCTCGACCTGCCCGGTGGATCCGGGACCTCGCTCGAGGAGATGACCGCCGCCACGATCCGCCGGATCCGCGCGCACGGCTCCTCCCGCTGGCTGCTCCTCGGGCACAGCATGGGTGGGAAGATCGCCTCGCTCGTGGCCTCGCGCACGGTCACCGGCCGCTCGGGGCTGTTCGGGCTCGCCGGCGTCGTGCTCCTCGCGGGGTCGCCGCTCTCGCCCGAGCCGATGGAGGAGGAGCGCCGTTCGACCATGCTCGGCTGGGTCGAGGACGGGCCCCTCGACGAGGCGCAGGCGCGCGAGTTCGTCGACCAGAACGTCGGTTCACCGCTGCCCGCCGACGCCGACGCCGAGGTGCTGGCCGAGCTGCGCCGCTACTCCCCCGAGGGCTGGCGCGACTGGCTCGAGCACGGCAGCCGCGAGGACCGCACCGGCGAGGCCGAGCTCGAGGCCGTCCCCGCGCTCCTGATCGCGGGCGGTGAGGACGGCGACCTCGGAGCCGACGCGCAGCGCCGCCTCAACGGCTCCCTCTACTCCCGCGCTCGGCTGCTCACGCTCGCCGGGGCGGGCCACCTGCTGCCGTTCGAGCGCCCGGTCGAGGTGGCGGCGGCGATCCGCCGGTTCTGGGAGGAGGAGGCCGGCACGGCACCGTCGGTCCCCGCCGACGCCGGCGCGGCCATCGCCTCCGCCCGGACCTCCACGCGGGTGCGCGGGCTGCTGGCCGTGCGCGCGCTCGCCGACGACCCGGAGTACGCGCCGCGCGCCCTGACCGTCGCCCAGCTCGCGGAGCTGCGTGCGATCGCCGACCGGGTCGTCCCGCAGGAGGGCGGCCGGATCGACCTGGCCGCCCGCGTGGACACGCAGCTCGCGAACGGCGAGGGCGACGGCTGGCGCAACGCCGACCTGCCGGCCGACCCGATCGCCTACGGTCTGGCGCTCGACGCCCTCCGGGGATTCGCCGACCTCGGCCCCGCCGAGCAGGACGCCCGCCTCACCGCGATCGCCGACGGCTCCGCGGAGCTCGGCGACCCCTCGGCCGGCGGGCTCGGCGCCGAGCAGCTGACCGCCTGGTTCGAGGACTGCCGCGTCGACCTCGTGAAGCAGTGGCTGGCCCACCCCGCGTCGATGGCGCGGATCGGCTACGACGGCTACGCCAGCGGCGGCGACACCCTGCCGCTCGTGACGGGCTTCCGCCTGCTCGGCGCCGACGACCGCGAGACCTGGGAACCGACGACGAGGAGTCACCGATGAACACGACCGGCATGCGCCGCTTCCCGCTCGACGAGGCGGTCGACGCCGTCGTGATCGGCACCGGAGCCGGCGGAGCGCCCCTGCTCTCGGTGCTCGCCGCTCGCGGACTCCGGGTCGTGGCCCTCGAGGCCGGGCCGTATTTCGACCCGCTCGGCCACACCGCCGACGAGACGGCGGCCGTCGAGATCAACTGGATGGAGGAGCGCCTCAGTGGAGGCGAGACCCCCACCGCCTTCGGGCAGAACAACAGCGGCCGCGGCGTCGGCGGCTCGACGCTGCACTGGGGCGCGTTCACGCCCCGCCCCGACCCGCGCGACCTGCGGCTGCGGAGCGACTCCGGTGTCGGCCGCGACTGGCCGATCGAGCACGCCGAGCTCACCGCGTACATCGAGACGGTGGAGGCGACGATCGGAGTGGCGGGCCCGGCCGAGTACCCGTGGGACCCGTCGCGCCGCTACCTGCAGGGCCCGCTCGCGCGGAACGCCTCGGCCGACATGATGCTGCGCGGCTGCGCGGCGATCGGGATGCGCGCGACCGATGCGCCCGCCGCCGTGCTCAGCGGCCCGCGGGACGACGGCCGCCCCTCCTGCGTCAACTGCGGCCAGTGCCATCAGGGCTGCCGGACCGGCGCGAAGACGAGCATGGACGTGACCTATCTGCCGGAGGCGGTGCGGGCCGGTGCCGAGATCCGGGCCGACTCGTTCGTGCACGGGATCGAGCTGGACGCCGCGGGCCGCGTGTGCGCCGTGGTCTACACGAGCGGCGGAGTGGAGCACCGGCAGCGCTGCTCCGCCCTGTTCCTCTGCGCGGGCGGCGTCGAGACGCCCCGGCTCCTCCTGCACACGGGCATCGCGAACAGCAGCGGGCAGGTGGGCCGGAACTTCCTCGCGCACGGGGCGACCCAGGTCTGGGGCACCTTCGAGAGCGAGATGCGCGGGTACCGCGGCTACCCCTCCTCGGTGATCACCGAGGACACCGTCCGACCGGCCGACGCCGACTTCGCGGGCGGCTACCTGATCCAGAGTCTCGGAGTGATGCCGCTGACCTACGCGACGACTCTCGCCCGCGGCGCGGGACTCTGGGGTCCCGAGCTGATGGACGCGCTCGACGGCTACCGCTTCGCGGCGGGCGTCGGGATCAACGCCGAGTGCCTGCCCGCCGACGGCAACCGGCTGGAGCTGACCGACGAGCTGGACGAGCACGGGGTGCCGAAGGCGCGCATCACGTTCTCGGCGGGCGCCAACGAGGAGGCGATCGACCGGCACGCGATCCGGACGATGACCGCGATCGTGGAGGCGGCCGGCGCGACGAGCACGCGGGTGATGGCGCGCACGGCGCACACTCTCGGCACCGTGCGGATGGGCACCGACGCGGGCGACGCCGTGATCGACGCGGACGGCCGCAGCTTCGACGTGCCGAACCTCTGGGTGTGCGACAACTCGGTGTTCCCGAGCGCGCTGATCGCGAACCCGGCGCTCGCGACGATGGCGCTCTCGCTGCGGACGGCGGACCGCTTCCTGGCGGCGTAGCGGGGAGCGGCGGAGTCGCTGGGCCGGACTTCCCGCGGGGGTCACTGCAGGGCAGGGGGGTGTCGGATCGTCGCTCGATCGCGCCGCCCTCGGCGAGACCTGCTCAGGCGCTCGGCGCCATGTGCTCCGGTGCTCGGCGCCACGTGCTCGTGCGTTCGTCGCCACGGCGTCTCGGGGGCACGTCGATGCACGCGGTTCCTCGGATCCGCGGCAGCGTGCAGCGGTCAGAACGGCGGCGGGCGGTCCTCGAATCGTGGGGTCGGAAACGGCCCGGGACGGAGCCGTACCTCGAGACCCGGCGGCCGCGTCGTGATGCGGCGCCCGGTGGGAGTGGTCCAGTCGGCGGTGCCGTCGGGATGGAGGACGTAGGTCCAGCGGTCGCCGTGGCGGACGTGGTGGTGGGCGACGCAGAGGCTGGCGAGGTTGTCCGGGTCGGTGCCGCCGCCGTTGCGCCACTCGACGACGTGGTCGGCCTCGGCGGTCGTGGCCGAGCGCGTGCAGCCCGGGAACCGGCAGGTCACGTCGCGCAGCTGGAGGAGGAGCCGCAGCTCGCGATGCGGGAGGCGGCGGGTGCGGCCGACCGACAGGACAGCGCCCGTGACCGGCTCGGTCAGGACCCTGGTGACGGTCGCGGGCAGCAGGCTCCGAGCGGCCTCGGCGGGAACGGGCCCGTAGCCCTCGAGCTCGACCGGGTCGTCGTCCTGGCCGGAGGCGGTGCTCGCGGCCAGGGTGACGCGCACGTCGGCACGGACGCCCGGCACGACGGTCGGCGCGGGACGGTCGGCGCGGGCGTCCTCGGGGACGGTGCCGACGATGTCGCCGTCGCAGAGGATGTCGGCCAGAGCGTCGGCGCGCAGCTGGGAGAGGGTGCGCTCGTCGCCCTCGCCGACAGTCGGCACGGACGGGCCCGATCTGTCCGACTCCGTTCCCTCCGCGCCGTCGCGGAGCATCCGGGCGATCCTGTCGAGGCGGCCGTACGCGCCCAGCGCCACCGGAGCCGGGAGCAGCGCGCAGAGCGTCGCCATGCCGTCCACCTCGGGGCTCAGCCAGACCGCCCGGTCCTCGCGGGCACGGCGGTGGCGCTCGGCGAGGGGCTGCTCGTGGAGCTCCTCGCGCAGCCGCGCCAGGGCCCGCCGCAGCTGCGTCGGCGTGGACCGGGCGGCGAGCTCGGCCGCCCGCTCGTCGAACGCGGCCCGTGACCCCGGAGGCAGCGTGGCCGCGACCGCGCAGACCGCCTGCCCCGCCTCCCACCGCAGCCGCGCTTCGGCGAGCGCGGACCGGGTGCACGGCAGGTCCTCGACCAGGAGGCGGGCGTGGTCGAGCTCGCGGGAGGCGACCTGCTCGGACACTCCGAGGGCGACCGCGAACTCCGCGCGGACCGACCGCTCGACGAGATCGCTCGACGCGAAAGGCGCCGCACCTCGGGCGAACGACTCCGGGTGCTCCAGAGCCGCCCTGTGCCCGGCGTGCAGCTCCTCGGCGGCCGCCAGGAGCAGCGGGGACGCCGAGCGGGCGAGCTCGGCGGCCCGGTCTCCGCGCTCGCGCACCTCGCCGAGCACCGCCTCCGCTGCTGCCGTCCCGCTGATCGTCGTCATACCCGTATTGAACCAGCGACCACCGACACTCAGCGGCCGGAACGGCTCCATCGGGACGATCGGCCCTGATCCGCACCCTGTGGAGGAGCGTCGGCCGCTCCCCTCCTGAACCGAGCCGAGCCGAGCCGACCCGCGCCGCCCGCATGCAGAGGACGACCCGCAGCTCGGGCGCCCCCGAACCGCCTCCGCCGGAGCAGCAAGCGTGCGCACGAGCGCCGCATCCCCTCGAAAGCCCCGCCTCCCGTCGAGCCGCGCCTGCCCGGCGGAAGCGGAACCATCCGCACGGAAGCGCCGAACCGGACCCCCTCCCCCTCCGACACCTCACACCCGCTCCCTCTCGGCGCCTCCGCGTGGCCCAGCAGCCGCGTCCGGCCGGCACCTCCGACCGGCTCCCTTCCCGCTCGGGCCCCCGTCACCCGCCCCCGCGCTCCATTCAGAACAGCCCCCGCTACTCCCCGTCCGGGTAGTCCGTCCCGCGGCTCAGCTCCTCCCACGCGTCGGCGTCGGCGCGCAGCGCGTCGAGAGCCGCGCGGAAGGCGTCGGACGCGTCGGAGCCGAGCAGGAGCAGGGACGGCGTCGTCTCGGACTCGACGACCCGGATCAGCGCCTCGGCGGCCCGCGCCGGATCGCCCTTCTGCGTGCCGTGCGCCGTGTCGTTCTCCTTGCGGCGCCGGCCGGCGGTCTCGGCGTAGTCGGCGATCGGAGTCGCGGACTGCGTCAGCGAGCGGCCCGCGAAGTCGGTGCGGAACCCGCCGGGCTCCACCGAGAACGCGCGGATCCCCAGCGGCGCGACCTCCTTGCGCAGCGACTCGGTCGCCGCCTCGATCGCGGCCTTCACCGCGGCGTAGTAGCCGGATCCCTCGGGAGAGATCCGCGCCCCGATCGACGACAGGTTCACGATCGTGCCGGAGCGGCGCTCGCGCATCCCGGGCAGCACGGCCGTGACTGTGCGGACGGTGCCGAAGAAGTGGGTGTCGAACAGCCGTCGGACGGCCTCCTCCTCCCCTTCCTCGAGGGCGGCGCGGTAGCCGTAGCCGGCGTTGTTCACGAGGACGTCGACCCCGCCGAAGCGCTCCTCGGCGGCGGCCACCGCGGCGACCACCTGCGCGTCGTCCGTGACGTCGAGCGGGAGCGCCAGCGCCGTCTCCGGGTGCGGCTCCGCGATGTCGCGGACGGAGTCGACGTCGCGCGCGGTGACGACGGCCCGGTGCCCGTGGGCGAGGACCGCGGTCGCGAGAGCGCGGCCGAGCCCGGTCGAGCAGCCGGTGATGAGCCAGGTGGTCATGATTCCTTCTTCCTGTGCGGGCCGTGCGGACCGCATCCGGTCGTCCTCCGTGGTCCGCCGTGACGGTCCCCCGTGCGGGCCGCATCCAGTCCAGCGCTCCTCGCGGATCGCCGACAGGGGTGGACGGCTCAGGCGTACCGCCCCGCCACCTCCGCCAGGCACTCCCGGAACACCCGCACCGCCGGCGACGCCAGCTGCGCCTCCCGCTGCGCCGTGAAGATGGTCCGGCGCGGCGTGCCGGGCAGCTCGAGCAGACGGCAGTCCGGCGCCTCGCCCGCCCAGACCAGGTCGGGCATCAGGGCGACGGCGTGGCCGGAGGAGGCGAGGCGGATCTGCGCCTGCAGGTCGGCGGTCTCGAAGCGGACGTCCGGCTCGAAGCCCGCCACCCGGCAGGTCTGCTCGGCGAAGTGGCGGCTCGCGGTGCCGCGCGGCTCCATCACCCAGGCGGAGTCGCGGGCCGAGGCGAGGTCGACGACGGCGGAGTCGCGGCTCACGGCGAGGCGGATCGCGTCGGTCGTCAGGTCGCTGCGCACCAGTCCGGGCAGCCAGGAGGTCGAGTGACCGGGGTACTGCTCGGCGACGACGAGGTCGAACTCCCGCGCCCACGACGTCTCGTGCAGCGCGCCCTCCGGCTCGCGCTGCACCATCTCGACCCGCACCTCCGGGAAGCGGTCGGCGACGGCCCGGAGCGCGCCCGGCATGAGCGCGAGCGCGGCCGACTGGAACACCGCGACGCGCACCCGCCCGGTCACCGACTCCCCCGACGCCGCGAGCGCCGCCTCCGCCCGCTCCAGCAGGGCCATCACTTCGCCGGCCGCCTCGACCAGGATCTCGGCCTGGGGCGTCAGCTGCACGCGCCGTCCCGCCTTCCGCAGCAGCTCGACGCCGGCCTCGCGCTCGAGCACCGCGAGCTGCTGCGAGACGGCGGAGGGACTGTAGGCGAGCGCCTCGGCCGCGGCGGCGAGAGTGCCGCGGATGGCCACCTCGCGGAGCAGGACCAGGCGGCGGACATCGAGCACGGCGTCTCTCCGATCAGTCAGCTGAGCTGACCGGTACCGGTAAGGAACGGTCGCTTCTGCTCAACGGTAGTCGGTCGAATACTGAAGGCACCGCCCCTCAGCGCAGATCGCCCCTCAGAGCAGAAGGACCGCACCATGACGGATCTCGCCAGCCCCGCTCTCGCCACCGGCCCCGCCGCCGACGGCCCGTCCGCCGATTCGATCGATCCCCGCCTGGTCGACGAGAGCGTCGCCCTGGTGCGGCGCTGGCTGCGCGAGGCGTCCGCGATCCCGATCGACGCCTCCGGGGCGCAGCTCGCCGGCGTGCTGAAGGACCCGTCGGGCCTCGACTTCACGGTCGGCTTCGTCGACGGCGTCGTCCGCCCCGAGGACACCCGCGTCGCCGCCGCCGCGCTGAAGGCGATCGCCGGCGGTGTGCCGTCGTTCCTCCCGGCCCCGATGCGCGGCGCCGTCGCCCTCGGCGGCGTGATGGCGCCGCTCCTCCCGGACGTCGTGGTGCCGATCGCGCGCCGGGTGCTGCGGCGGATGGTCGGCCACCTGATCATCGACGCGACCGACTCGCGGCTGGGCCCGGCCATCGCCGCGATCCGCCGCGACGGCGTCCGGCTCAACATGAACCTGCTCGGCGAGGCCGTCCTCGGCCGCGAGGAGGCCCACCGCCGCCTGGAGGGGACGCACCGGCTCCTCGCCCGCGACGACGTCGACTACGTCTCGATCAAGGTCTCCTCGAGCACCGCCCCGCACAACCCGTGGGCCTTCGACGCCGCGGTCGACGACATCGTCGAGGAGCTGGCGCCGCTGTTCGCCCGGGCCGCCGCGTCCTCCCCGCAGAAGTTCATCAACCTCGACATGGAGGAGTACAAGGACCTCGACCTCACGATCGCGGTCTTCACCCGCATCCTCGACCGGCCGGAGTTCCTCGGCCTCGAGGCCGGCATCGTGCTGCAGGCCTACCTGCCCGACGCGCTCTCGGCGATGATCCGCCTGCAGGAGTGGAGCGCCGCCCGCCGGGCCCGCGGCGGCGCCGGCATCAAGGTGCGCCTGGTCAAGGGCGCGAACCTGCCGATGGAGCAGGTCGAGGCCTCGGTCCACGGCTGGCCGCTGGCGACCTGGAGCAGCAAGCAGGACTCCGACACGAACTACAAGCGGGTCGTCGACTACGCGCTGCACCCGGAGCGGATCCGCAACGTGCGGGTCGGCGTCGCCGGGCACAACCTCTTCGACGTCGCGTACTCGTGGCTGCTCGCGGGCACCCGCGGCGTCCGCGAGGGCATCGAGTACGAGATGCTCCTCGGCATGGCCCAGGGCCAGGCGGAGGCGGTGCGCCGCACGGTCGGCTCGCTCCTCCTCTACACGCCGGTCGTCGCGCCGGCCGAGTTCGACGTGGCGATCGCCTACCTGATCCGCCGGCTGGAGGAGGGCGCGTCGAGCCAGAACTTCATGTCGGCCGTCTTCGAGCTCGAGGCCGACCCGGCGCTCTTCGCGCGGGAGGAGGAGCGGTTCCGCGCCTCCGTCGCCGCCCTCGACGGGGCCGTCCCCCCGGCGCACCGCGTGCCCGACCGGTTCGCCGCGAGCGGCCGCCCGGGACCGGGCGACTTCCGCAGCACCCCCGACACCGACCCGTCCGTCGCCGCGAACCGCGAGTGGGCGCAGGCGATCCTCGCGCGCGTCCCCGCTTCCCGGGCCGGCGCCGACGCGATCGAGGCCGCCACGATCGGCACCCTCGACGAGCTGGAGTCGGTGCTCTCCGGAGCCCGCGGCAGCGGCTGGGGCGACGTCCCGGCCGAGGAGCGCGCCCGCATCCTGCATTGCGCCGGCGACGAGCTGGAGGCGCGCCGCGCCGAGCTGCTCGAGGTCATGGCGGCCGAGGGCGGCAAGACCCTCGACCAGGGCGACCCCGAGGTCTCGGAGGCCGTGGACTTCGCCCACTACTACGCCGAGCGCGCCCTCGAGCTCGACGCGGTCGACGGCGCCCGCTTCCACCCGGCCGCGCTGACCCTGGTCGCTCCGCCGTGGAACTTCCCGGTCGCGATCCCGGCCGGCGGCGTCCTCGCGGCGCTCGCGGCCGGCTCCGCCGTGGTGCTCAAGCCCGCCGGGCCGACCGCGCGCTGCGGCGCTGTGGTGGCCGAGGCGCTGTGGGCGGCGGGCGTGCCCCGCGAGGCCCTGCGCCTGCTCCGTCTGCCGGAGGAGGAGCTGGGGCGCGACCTGATCGCCTCCCCGCAGGTCGACCGCGTGATCCTCACCGGCGCCTACGAGACGGCGGAGCTGTTCCGCTCCTTCCGCGACGACCTCCCACTGCTCGCCGAGACGAGCGGGAAGAACGCGATCATCGTCACCCCCTCGGCCGACCTCGACCTGGCGGTGAAGGACGTGGTCGCGAGCGCCTTCGGGCACGCGGGCCAGAAGTGCTCCGCCGCCTCGCTCGTGGTGCTGGTCGGCTCCGTCGCGCGCTCGAAGCGGTTCCGCGCGCAGCTGCTCGACGCGGTCTCCTCCCTCACGGTCGGCTACCCGACCGACCCCGCGACGCGGATGGGGCCGGTGATCGAACCCGCCGAGGGCAAGCTGCTGCGCGGTCTCACCGAGCTCGGCGCCGGCGAGACCTGGCTGCTGCAGCCGCGGAGCCTCGACGACTCCGGACGCCTGTGGAGCCCGGGCGTCCGCGACGGGGTGCGCCGCGGGTCCGAGTTCCACCGCACCGAGTACTTCGGGCCGATCCTCGGGATCATGACGGCGGCGACCCTCGACGAGGCGATCGCGATCGTCAACGAGGTCGACTACGGGCTCACCTCGGGCCTGCACGCGCTCGACCCGGCGGAGATCGGCGCCTGGCTCGACGGGATCGAGGCGGGCAACCTCTACGTGAACCGCGGGATCACCGGGGCGATCGTGCAGCGCCAGCCGTTCGGCGGCTGGAAGAAGTCGGCGGTCGGCCCGGGCACCAAGGCGGGCGGGCCGGACTACCTGCTCGGCCTGGGTTCCTGGACCGCGGCGCCGTCGGAGGCGACGGCTCCGGTCGTCGGGCCGGTCGCCCGACTGCTCGCCGCGGCGCGCGCGGAGCTCTCCGCCGAGGAGCTCGCCGGCGTCGAGCGCACGGCGCGCAGCTGCGCGGCGGCGTGGGCGGCCGGCGCACCCCGCGACGTGACGGGGCTGGAGGCGGAGCGCAACGTGTTCCGCCACGTGCGCTACGACTCCGCCGTGCTGGTGCGCCTGGCCCCCGGGGAGCCGCTGGGGTCGCTCGTGCGGGTGGCCGTCGCGGCGGCGACCGCGCAGGCGCGGGTGGTCGTCTCGAGTGCCGTGGCGCTGCCTCCGCAGCTCGCCGCCGGTCTCGACGCGGCGGCCGGCGCCGTCGTGGTCGAGGACGACGCGGCGTGGGAGGCGCGGGTGCGCGCTCACGGCGCCGGACGGGTGCGCCTGCTGGGCGCCTCCGCCGCGACGGTGACGGCCGTGACAGGCGGGCGCCCCGACCTCGCGGTCTACGCCGGCGAGGCGACCGAGGCGGGCCGGCTGGAGCTGCTGCCGTTCCTCCGCGAGCAGGCCGTGTCGATCACGGCCCACCGCTTCGGCACGCCGGACCACCTCACGGACGGGCTGCTCTGACCGCCCTGCTCTGACCGGCCTGCTCTGACCGGCCTGCCGCGGTCCGTCACTCCGCGATCCCCCTCCCGCGAGATGCCGCGCGGAAGAGGGCGCGGGAGCGCGCCGCCGTGTACCGGGAGCGCGAGGAGAAGCTCGAGACCGACTGCGTCGCCGCCACCGATCGAGAGGGCGCGCTCCTCGCGGAGCTCGAGGAGGACATCTTGAAGCTGCGCGCGGCATCGGAGGAGCAGGTTGCGGCCGCTCGGCTCGATGCGGCGAGGGCGATCGAGGGCAGGGACGCCTCCGTCTCCGTGGACGCCGGTCGGTCCATGGGGCGGTGGTCGACGTCGCGGGCTTCGCTGCTGCGCTGATCTCCTCGGCCATGGTCTCGCGGGACCGCCCGGACATCGTTGCGATTCGGCCGCGGAGGATCGCTTCGGGGAGTACGACACACGCGCCAACGTCGGAGGCGGCGGTCACGATGGTCTTCTTGCAGTGCTCACCTCGGGTCATGCCGACGGAGGCGCTGGCCCCCGTGGTGAACACCGTCGACGTGATGGCGCGTCAGCCTTGCGTCGAATCCGAGACCACTCGATTCGATGATCGAGAGTGTGTCATCTCGTCGAGAGCGGTCTGAAGGGGAGCGAGTGCGCACCGCTCAGGACTACCCGATCGTCAGGTCAGAGTGGTGGGCTGGGGCGTCACCGGGTACGACAGTGGCGGGACGTCGTCCGCGGTCGGGCAGAACGTCGTCGAGCCGAGTTCGACTCGCGTGGTGTTCGGAGCACCGGATACCGCGATGAGCATGGTGGCGGCGCCCGTGGGCACGCAGGAGCCGGTGGTATCCAAGAGGAAGGTGAGATAGGCGTGTCCGCCCGGGTCGACCTCGACTGGTGTTCCCGGGAACTGCTCGCCTGAACTCGCCTGGACAGCGATCGCCGCCTGGGTGCCCTCGGCGTCGAGGAACGTCACCTGCGGAGTGCCCTGCAGCTCGCAGGATCCGCCGCCGGCGTCGGTCAGCTCGACGATCACTGTCACTTCGTCCTGAGTCGTCAGCGTCGAGGTCTCGCTGAGCTCGCAGCTCTCGCCGGTCGGTGGTGTCGTCGTGACCGCACTCGAGCCGCGGACCGGGGTGGAAGCGTCCGGAGCGGAGCTGTGTGAGCTCGACGGGGTGCAGCCCGCGACTCCGAACGCGAGGAGAACAGCGGCGCCGCCGAGGATGAGCGCATTTCTCGTCACTGCGGGCCTCGATTGTCCACGCGGCACTCCTTCGATCATCCGGCGCGACGTGCGGCTCGTGGCCCTCAGGACGCTCTCGTCGCGACTCTTCGAGCGCCTCGTCACAGTGTGCGCGCGGAGAGGGCGGCAGGGGAAGAGAGACGCCGGTACCGACAGGCTGCGTGGGGGCTGGGACTTCATGTGGTTGAGGATCGGCGTCGGCGACGTCACTGCCCTTCGAGCCGGGAGCACTGAGGTGACCACCGACTTCACGCACCACGACGCCCTGGCGATGTTCTGGATGGTGGGCACCGCGAGTCCAATTCATGATGGGTCATCTCAACCCACCCGGGATGCTCCGTCAGACCCTCCCCTGGCTTTGCACGCGTCTCCCATAATCCGCGTTATGTCAGTTTGTTCGCACACACTCCGCTCGACGGGCTCCGAGGTGTGGTTGCACACGAGCTTCGGAACCCGTCGGAGTCCCGCCGGCTAGGCGCCGGGTGCGAGGCCGAGCTGCGTGAGGATGCCGAGCTCGTCGCTGCTTCCCCAGCGCTCGGCGAGTTTGCCGTCGACGAAGGTGCTGATCTGCATGCCGCGGATCTTCACGGACTTGCCCGTCGGCGCGTGGCCCTGGAACACACCGGTCTGCGTGCCGGTCAGCGTGTAGGCGAACGCGACGCTGTCGTCGTCCGCGACGAGCTTCTCGACCTCGAGTGCCATGTCGGGGAACGCGGTCCGCAGGTCGCCGAAGAACGCGGCGTATCCCTCTGGACCGGGTGCCTGGCCGGGCGCCGGGTCGTGATCGACCGAGTCGGGCGCGACGAGTGCGTCGAACGCGGCGAAGTCGCCGGCGTTGACCGCCTCACCGAAGGCCTGCTGGGAGGCGATGTTCTGCTCGCGAGTCATGTGCTGTCACCTGTTCTGCACCGGTCCGGTGCCTCGAGGAGTGGTGCGGGTCGTCAGCGACGGTACGCAAGCCCGTCGAAGGCGGTATAGGGCTTGCGCGCTCCCCCGGGCGCTTCCCACTGCCGCTTCTCATAAGCGAGATTATGTCAGCTTGCTGAGGTTCAGCTAGTCATAGCCGGCCCTCCAACCGGCCGCCCGAAGAGGGAGGCGCGGCCATGGCAGCACCGGCACCTCTACGCCACACATGATCAAACCTCGCAGCCACCACTGCACGCGCACCAGCCGCTGCTCATTTGGACAGGCTCTCGCCCAAACCACCCCTTCACATCACGTACATCGGTTTGTGGATACTCACGTCTAAGTGAAGTACATCCCACCTCACAGGTCGCACCCTAATTGGCGAACTGGCTAGCGACTAAAGCGCGGGCTGGTCCTCCGAGATCAGCCGCGCAATAGGCGCTTGCCGGGCTTTGACCTCTCTTATTGTTTTTGTGTCTCCTCGCGACGGTCGCGACGGCGCGAATCTCCCCAAGCAACAAGACTGGCCGCAAAACCTCCCGCAAGACCGAGCAGCACACCGAACATCAGCGTGCGAGTGTTCTGATTTGCGCGCTCCGGCATTGAATCTTCGTACTCAATCACGTACGGAACAAAGTCCGAGGAATGGCCGGACGGTGAGGGGTTGCGTGTTTCACACTCTTGACCTGCGAACTCTGTCGCTTCAGGAAAGTCCAATTTGCGGTACCCATTATCGGATGTTGAACTGAAGCACGTCTCTGTGGGGTAAGGGCCAGCTAAACGATAATTAACCCAAACGTTTGGTGAAGTGAATGCGGTCGTAGCGCCGTCCGTGTTCGATAGGAGTGATACGTCAAGATCACACCGGAAGGTTTGATAATCTTCGACAACCCATGAAGCAGTTTCGGTCCAGCCATTTTCTGTTCGGCGTTCGTCAATAATTTCGTAGTCTGGTTTGCCCGGTAATTCCTCATAACAAGATTGAAGTAATCCACCCTTCTCGGTGGTGGCTTCTATTTTCACTTGCAACCACTTTCCTGGAGCGGCGTGCACGTAGATCATTGCGTTACTGACTCGCTTTTGGTTGGCTCCAAGATGGTTCAAGTCGGCACCCCATGAGTATGACGTCAAAATACTATTCGTGCTGCCGGAAATGGTGACATTTATGGTGTCAAAAATTGATAGCTGCGGAACGGGCCTGTTAGAACTCGGGATAAGGTTTACTGCTACCGCACAGCTAACAAGAAGACCGGTGAGAGTAATGATAGGGAAATCTGAATTTCGAAAAGAGCAAACTATTCTAGCAAAGGATCGGAGAGCTTTACTGAGGGCCCGGCACAACCGGAAGAACCATCTACGCAAATGTGAAACGCGATACGGCATCGCATCCGCCTTCCGTGTGCTCGCCATCCGTGCCTTCTCGTGGCTCGATAACCTCATTGAGAAGTAGTCAAAAAAGCCGCTGCACTATACTTTAGTCGGAGTTCAACGAGGTATGGTTGTTCGTCGGCTTTCGGCCAGCCCTGGCGCCGGTCGCAGTGACAGCTGGAGGCGTGATGGTTGCCGCCTTCGCGATCGGGGCGACCGTTCTTCTCGCTCGACGCAAGGAAAGTCCTCCTACCTCATCAAGCAGATGATGCACGCGTCGTCTAGCTGAGTTACTCCCCAACGCAACACGTCCGCGATGGCGCGGCTCGCGTTGCAATCGGGCCGGTTCGTCCGCTGCGCAACGCATCTGCGCCGAGGTTCAGACACGACGCAACACCTTCGCACCGCTCGACTGACGTCTACAGCTGATCGTGCTCAGCGCCAGAGTTGGAGGATCCGCTCGCGGAGTTGTGCCGAGATGCTCCGGTCGCCGCGTAGGAATCGGCTGAGTAGCGCGGAGGCGTACTCGTCGTTGAGGCACTGCTCGAGCAGCCGGCGCACCTCGGGTGAGGTATCGCCGTGGCCGCCGATATCGTAACTGGTGAGCATCCACCGCATCGCCTAGGCATCGCTGACCCGCCCACCCTCGGGTACGCACCCGTGAGGGCAGGGCATCGCCGCGGACGACCCCCACAATCTGCAGATTGTGGGCCGAATCGCATGCACGCTGCAGCGCCCTCTGCCGAAGGTTCGAATCAGCGCTGGGCAGGCGCCATCAGCGGTCGGTGCGTCGAGGTCGACGCCATGTTCAAGCAGTCGGCGCCGCTCGGCTCCAGAGGCATCGATGTGCTGGTGGCAAGACTGCTCACAGAGCCCGAGGCACGACAGCGCGGGCATCTCGGCGTACAGCTGCTCCAGGCGCGCCAGAGCTCTCTCGCCCGCCATCCGGCAAGCGTCCGAGCTCACAGAGACTCGTCCGCCGGTGGTAGAGCCAGCGCGACCTCCACGGTCCGCGCGTCCTTCAACTGCGCACGCTGCACCGCCCGATACACGGTCGATCGAGCGACCTTGAACTCGGTCGCAAGCTCCGCGACGGTGTAGTTGCCGGCGTGATGCTCAGCGACCAGATGCGCTTCGATCTTCGGCGAGAGCTTCGGCGCCCGCCCGCGCAGCCGACCCTTCGCCTTCGCGATCTTCATGCCCTCCTTCGTGCGAGAGCGAATGAGGTCGCCCTCGAACTCGGCGACCATCGCAAGGACGTTGAACAGCAGCCGGCCAATCGGGTCCTCCGGATCATGGACCGATCCCCCGATGCTGAGCTTCACCCCTCGGCGCGTCAGCTCGTCGACGATGTCGCGCGCGTCGGTGATCGAGCGCGCGAGCCGGTCGAGTTTTGTCACGAGCAACGTCGATCCGGTGTCGCACGCTGCCAGCGCTTCGCGCAGCGCAGGACGATCACGATTGCGACCCGTGAGGCCGGAATCGACATAGATCCGGTCCGACGGAACGCCGACCGCCTCGAGCGCATCGCGCTGTGCGGTCGCGTCCTGCTTGTCCGTCGAGACGCGGGCGTATCCCACGAGAGCTGCCATCCGAACAGTGTGTCATTTGACACCCCGTCATCGGGCATTTCATCGGGCGGGTCTAACGGGACAATGAGAGCCGCGAGTTCTCGGCACGTCGAGACGTGATCTTCGGCGGCCGGACGACGACCCCTCATCGGACGCCGGACGCATCGACGCACTAACCCTCCGAGGCTCGCGCCGCACTACCGTCGAATGCGCCCGCCCAAGGCACCCCTAATCCAGTAAGGGGGTGTCCTGCCCGCAGCACGGTGAGGGTGGCAGCCCGTTCGAGCCGGGCCGGGTCAGAGGAGCCTCGCGCTGCGGGCGCGAGGCTCCCGCTCGACGCGGAGAGCGATTCCCTATCGGTACGCATGTCCAAATCCTCGCGCATCGAACAGGGGCCGGAGAGGCTCCTCGACGCCGGAGCGGCTGTCCTCATCTACTCCGGAGGTGTCCGTTAGGGGGGCTTGGGTTCAGCCGGTCGTTGCAATACCACCGTGAGTCGGAGTGTTGGCGATGGGATCGAAGTTGAAGCAGCGTGCCCGGGGTGGCGCGGTTCTGGGAGCTGCCGAGGGAAGGGTCGAGTCGGTCGGCGGCCCGTGATGCTGTCGGCGTGCCGGTGAAGAGCCGCTCAACGGAGCAATCAGCTGCTTTCCGTCCGTCGCCTCGCAGGGGGTGTCTGCTCGGATCTTATGCTTGATTCGTCACATTGTTTAGTGGTTCAGTATCGCGTCGACGTTTTCGGTCGTTCCGTATCCCACCATTCGATGAGGTTGGCGTGCAAGATTAGCGCGAAGGCTTCGACTGCAAGGTCGCCTCCGGTGGTCAGGGAATCGATTGCGGCAGGGTCCCACTGGTCGAGATTCACTACCTCGTCAGTGGAGGTGGGTGTAGCTCGAATGGTTGTGTCAACGCTCCATCCGTTTGAGCTGTGGGTTGCGGTAGCCGCGATGACGTCGTACGGGGTGGAGTAGTGGCGGCGCATCCACCCCACGACGTCGGCGAGGTCGCGGGTGTCGGTCAATCGTTCTCGATCGGGGTGTAGACGGGGCATCCGGTCCCGTAGGGCGGTTGGATGATGGGTGCGGCGGTGGTGCTGCTGGTAGATCGGGTGTTTATGGTGCTGTCGATTTTGTAGGCGTTGACGATGCCGATGGGGTTAGCGAGGGGATCGGAGCCGTTGTAGGCGTTATATCCGAAGAGAACGAAGTAGACGGGTGTGCAGTTCGCGTCGTAGAGCGTCTTAGAGCCTGAGCTCCCGGGTGCGTAGAGGCCGTAGCTGAGTGTCTGCTGAATATCGAAGTTGGTGTCCGCGTCAAAGTGGCCGCGAGCGATGATGTGATTCAGTCCGAACCGGGAATTTCCGCAACGCAGCGGCAAGTCCCCCTGGTCGTTGCTGTAGCTGCCGAGCGAGTGGTCGTACGTCTGTCCGTCGCAGGAATGAGTGTTCAGTCCTGGTACGTCAGCCTGAGCGGCAGGTGCGACAACCGTACCCAGGACGAGCGCAACGAACACCGTGGCGATTTTGCCAGCGGACCGATTTCGTGAGGTGTGCATGACTATTACGACCTTCATCCAAGTCCCCGCGCTCACCCCTTGTGAGCGGTCGTCGTGCACGTCTAGGCCTACTCCGCATAGCTCGGCAATACAACCCTGGGTGTTGCCGACACCCGGGCTTGGCAGCGGGACACGCATGCCCTTCGAAGATCATCAGTGGGACAGTGTTCGTGGCAGCGAGCTGCAAGTTGGCGTCTGCGGGAGGGCCGTTCCCCGCACCAGCCCGGCGCGCGGGATGCGCCGCGCGCGGGCGCGGGCGGCAGCGTTCCGCAGGACAGCCGCTCGCGGCCATCACTGCTACTGCAGCGACCAGCGCCAGTTCCGAGCGCAGTAGGAACATCCCGCGCGGATGTCCTCCGGCCCGAACGTCGGAGTAATGATCGACGGTGCGAGCTTCACCGCCACAGGCTTCGCGGGACGATACCGCTGCCCGCAGACGTCTAGGCGCCCGGCCAACCATCCCCATATGGGACGGAGCTGAGCGGGTAGCGTCACCGGCATGACCTCGGGTTCGCGTCACCGCATTCGAGTTGCTGCCGCGCTCACAACCGGAGCGG
>NZ_PSWL01000033.1:0-37969 GCF_002932755.1 Rathayibacter sp. AY1B6 | reverse complement strand
ACACCACTGCGTCGTCATCGACACCAACGGAACCAAGCTGCTCTCGCAACGGTTCAAGAACCGAGAAACGGCGATCCTGACCCTGATGGGCGACGTCGCATCGCTGCCGGGCGGCACCGACGTCGCCTGGGCGACGGACCTCAACCACGGCGGGACGGGGCTGCTGCAGACGCTGCTCAGCTCGCATGCGCAGCCGCTGTTCTACATCTCGGGCCGCGTCGTGCACCACGCCTCGGGCGCGTACCGGGGCGAGGCGAAGACGGACGCGAAGGACGCGGTGATCATCGCCGACCAGGCGCGGACCCGTCGAGATGTGACGCTGATGCGTCAGGCCGGCGAGGTCACCGCGGAACTGCGCCTGCTCTCGGCGCGCCGGGAGGATCTGGTGCACGACCGCACCCGCGCCGTGAACCGACTGCGCGCCATCCTGGTCCACTACTTCCCGTCGCTCGAGGGAGCGTTCAACTACGCGACGACCAGAGGACCGTTGGTGCTGCTCACCCGGTACGCGACCCCCGGAGCGATCCGACGGATGGGGGAGGCGCGGCTGGCGTCGTGGTTGAAGGGGCAGGGTTGCTGGAAGTCCGCGGCCGTGGCGAAGGCAGCGATCGACGCTGCTCGCGAGCAGACGTCAGTCGTCGTGGGGGAGGGGGCAGCAGCGCGGCTGGTCAACCGGTCCGCGCGTGATCTGCTCCGCATCCGCGACGAGGTCGCAGAGCTCGACGCGGAGATCGACGCCGCTTTGCAGGACAGCAGGGCCGCGGATCTGCTGGTGTCGATTCCGGGGTTCGGGCGCAGGCTCGCCGCGGATTTCCTCGCCGCGACCGGCACTGACCTCACCGCGTTCGAGACGCCCGATCGGCTGGCCAGCTTCGCGGGCCTCGCTCCGGTGCCGCGTGATTCCGGGAAGATCTCCGGCAACCGCCACCGGCCACGGCGCTACGACCGGAGGCTGTTGAACGCCTGCTTCCAGGCAGCGTTCATCGCGTCGAGAAACTGCCCTGTCTCGCGCTCGTTCTACGAACGGAAACGTGGAGAAGGGAAGTCGCACAAGCAGGCGCTGATCGCTCTCGCTCGGCGCCGCATCAACGTCATCTGGGCGATCTTCCGCGACCAGACGACCTACACCCCCACCCCGACCCGGCCGAACGATCCCGTCACCCCGCTTCCGCAGCACGGTCCAGAGTCGCCATCAAGGAGCGGACCCGCCATCGCCCTCGCGGCCGCCTGACGCGCCTAGGTAAGGAGCTCGGCTTGGATCCGGGCGGCGACCGCCTCTCGGAGGGGGCGGACGTTCTCAGCGCTCCAGTCAGTCGGGTCGGGGAACTTCCACTCCAGGAACCGACCGGACGGGGTCGCGGGGAGCGTGAGGCCGGGCTTCATGGCGACGACGATGTCCGCGTTCTCGAGGTCCTCGACCGTGACGGCGCGGGGGGTGCGGTCGCTGATGTCGAGGCCGAGCTCCGCGACGGTCGCGGCGATCGCGGGGTTCACCGTGTCGGCGGGCGAGAGCCCGGCGGAGGTGGCGGTGTGACGGTCTCCGGCGAGGATTTCGAGCAGGCCTGCGCCGAGTTGGGAGCGGCCGGCGTTGTGCTGGCAGAGGAAGAGGACGGTGGGCTTCTGAGTCATGCGGGGATGCTGCTTCCGGTGGTCGTACGGGTCCAGGTCTGGGTGGCGATTTGCACGGCGTCCCACGGGGAGCCGAGCGGAGGCGTGTAGGAGAGGTCGAGGTCCGAGACCTGCTCGACGGTGAGCCCCGCGAACAGGGCGGTCGCGTAGGTATCGACGCGCTTGGCCGTCTCGGTGCCCAGGCGGCCGACGAGCTGCGCGCCGAGCAGGCGCCCATCGCGCGTGTCGCCGGTGATGCGGATCGTGATCGGCTGTGCGCCCGGGTAGTACCGCTTGTGGTCGTCTGCGACCGCGGTCGTCGTCGCCGGGACGTACCCGGCGGCGAGAGCCTCGTGCTCGCGCAGGCCGGTGCGGGAGGCGACGAGGTCGAACACCTTCACGACCTGCGTGCCGACGGAGCCGGCGAACCGGGCTTCGCCGCCGAGGGCGTTCTCGCCCGCGACCCGACCCTGCTTGTGCGCGGTGGTGCCCAGCGGCAGGTAGGTGCTGCCGAGGAGGCGGTGGTGCGTGGTCACTCCGTCGCCCGCGGCGAACACGTGCGGCAGGCCCGTGCGCATCGCCTCGTCGACGACGACCGCGCGGCCGGCGCCGAGGGATGCTCCAGCGCGGGCGAGCAGGTCGGTGTTCGGCTTCACGCCGACGACGAGGAGCACGACGTCGGCGGTCCGAGTGAGGGGTGTGCCGTCGTGGTCGGCGTGGACGGCGAGTCCGGCGGCGGTCTTCTCGATCGAGGCGACGGTCGTGCGGGTGAGCACTTCGACGCCGTGCTGGTCGAGTTCGGTGTGGACGAGGGCGCCGAGTTCTGGGTCGAGGGTGGAGAGCACTTCGGGGCCGCGCTGCAGCTGAGTGACGTGGAGGCCGCGGACGGTGAGGGCTTCGGCCATCTCCAGGCCCACGTAGCCGGCGCCGACGATGATCGCGGTCTGCGGGTCGCGGCTGTCGAGGTAGCGCTCGAGGGCGAAGGTGTCGCCCATCGAGTGCAGCACGTGCACTCCGTCCTCCGGCCCCAGCTCGTCCACGCCGGCGATGCCGGCGGAGGAGGCGAGGGCGCCGGTGCCGACGATCAGCTCGTCGTACCCGATCCGGTCGAGCGTCCCGTCGGGGGTGCGGACGGTGAGCTGCTGCCCGGCGACGTCGATGTCGGTCGCGAAGGTGTCCAGGCGCAGGGTCATGCCGGTGGCTTCGAGATCGGCGTGGCTGCGGTGCGCGAGCGACTGCCACGGCTGCACCTCGCGGGAGAAGTAGTACGGGATCCCGCAGATGGAGAAGTTCGGGTACGAGTCGGCGACGACGACGGTCACGTCGACGGACGGGTCGAGCTCGCGGGCGCGCAGTGCGGCGGAGATCCCCGCGTCGCTGCCGCCGATGGCGACGAGATGCATCAGATGGGCCTTTCGGATTAGGCGTGCGAAGTGGTCGAGGTGGCCGGGATCACGAGGCTCCCGGCGGCCCGGGCGGCGCCCGGGAAGAGGAACACGGCGATGCCGACGCCGATCGCGGCGCCGACGAGCTGCGCAGCGACGAACGGCAGGACGGAGGTGGGGGCGATGCCGGCGAAGGTGTCGGTGAAGACGCGGCCGACGGTCACGGCGGGGTTCGCGAACGAGGTCGAGGACGTGAACCAGTAAGCCGCGCCGATGTACGCGCCGACCGCGGCCGCGGCGAGCGGGCCGCGGTGCGTGCGGGCGAGGGAGAGGATCACGAGGACCAGGCCGGCGGTGGCGACGACCTCCCCGAGCAGGTGGCCGGCGGTGACGCGCTCGGTCGTCGCGATCGAGGTCGGGACCTCGAACATCGCGTTCGCGAGGACCGCGCCGCCGATGCCGCCGAGCAGCTGAGCGCCGACGAACACCGCCAGCCCCCGACCGGACAGGCCGGTGCGGTCGCGACGACCGAGGAGTGCGTCGACGGCGGAGACGAGCGGGTTGAAGTGCGCCCCCGACACCGGGCCGAAGACGAGGATCAGCACCGCCAGTCCCAGCGCGGTCGCGAGGGAGTTCTCCAGCAGCTGCAGGCCGACGTCGTCCGGAGAGAGCGACTGCGCGGCGATGCCGGAGCCGACGACGATCGCCACGAGCAGGCCCGTGCCGAGGAACTCGGCCGCGGCCCGACGAGCGAGCGGAGGAGATGAAGTGGTGTCCATGACGTCGGCCATCTTGACCGCTCGCGATCACTCAGTCAAGATTGAGTCAATGAACACCGAGCGAACCGACCTGGAAGCGCGCGCCGCCCGGCACGCCGCCCTCAGTGATCCCGCGCGCCTGCGGATCGTGGACCTGCTCACTCTCGGAGACCTGGCGCCGCGGGAGCTGCAGGACCGGCTCGGGATGCCCTCGAACCTCGTCGCGCACCACCTCGCCGTCCTCGAGCGCGAGGGCATGATCCTCCGGCGCCGCTCGGAGGCGGACCGGCGCCGCAGCTACGTCCACCTGCTCCCCGGCGCGTTCGACCAGCTCGGCCCCTCGACCACCGCCGCAGCGCGACGGGTGCTGTTCGTGTGCACCGCGAACTCCGCCCGGTCCCAGCTCGCCGCGCAGCTCTGGGCGCAGCGCAGCACCATCCCCGTGGCGTCCGCCGGCACCCACCCGGCCGCCGCGGTGGCGGCCGGCGCGATCGCGACCGCCGAACGCCACGGCCTCCCGCTGCCCGAAGGCGCGCCGCAGCAGTTCGCGGACGTCGCCGCCGACACCGACCTTGTCGTCACGGTCTGCGACGCCGCTCACGAGGCGCTCGGCTCGGAGGCGCTGCACTGGTCGATCCCCGACCCGGTACCCGCCGGCACGGATGCCGCGTTCGACGCGGCCTACGACGAGCTCGCCGCGCGCGTTGACGCTCTCGCGGCGAGGGTCACGGCCGCCTGATCAGACGCGGGTGAGCATCCCGGCGAGGGAGTCGAGCGCGCCGGGGACGAGGGAGAAGTACGCCCACGTGCCGCGCTTCTCGCGGGCCAGGATCCCGGCGTCCACGAGGATCTTCAAGTGGTGCGACACGGTCGGCTGACTCAGCCCGACCGGCTCCGTGAAGTCGCACACGCACACCTCGCCCGAGCTGCTCGACGCCACGATCGACACCAGGCGGAGCCTCGCCGGATCCGCCATCGCCTTCAACGCTCGCGCCAGCAGCTCCGCGCCCTCGGCGCTCAGCGGCTCGCGCGCGAGCGGCGCGCAGCACGCGGCCGCCGCCGCGGTGAGAGTCAGCTCGGTCGTCGCCATGCCTCCACCCTCCCACACATTGACAGCCATCGATATGCCGGGGCAGACTCGATCCATCGATGACCGTCGATGTTGAGGAGTGCACCTGATGACCCTGCTGCTGACCGTCCCGCCCCGCACCGACGAGCGCCGCCTCACCGGCCTGCCCGTCGCCGTCATCGGCGCCGGCCCCGTGGGTCTCGCCGCCGCCGCGCAGCTGCTCGAGCGCGGCCTCGACGTCATCGTCTACGAGGCGGGTGAGAGCGCAGGTGCCGCTGTGCAGCAGTGGGGTCACACTCGCTTGTTCTCCCCGTGGGAGTTCCTGGTCGACGCGGCCGCCGGGCGCCTGCTCGACGCCGCCGGCTGGGAGGCCCCCGCAGCGAAGAAGCTGCCCACCGGGCACGAGTTCGTCCGCGACTACCTCGCTCCTCTCGCCGCGACCCCGGAGCTCGCCCCGGTCATCCGCTACCGCTCCCGTGTCACCGCCGTCTCTCGTGAGGGCATGGATCGCACCCGCTCCACCGGCCGCGCTGCGACCCCGTTCCTGCTGCGCCTGGACACTCCGGAGGGCGCCGTCGACGTCACCGCGCGCGCGGTCATCGACACCTCCGGCACCTACTCCACGCCCAACGCGCTCGCCTCCGCGGGCCTTGACCCAATCGGTGTCCTTGATGTCGCGGAGCACCTCAGCCACGCACTGCCGGACGTGCTCGGTGCGGACCGTGCCCGGTTCGCCGGGAAAAGCGTCCTCGTCGTCGGCGCCGGCCACTCCGCCGCGAACACCCTGATCAAGCTCGCTCGACTCGCCCGCGAGGAACCGGAGACGAGGATCACGTGGGCGATCCGCGGCACGAGCCCGGTGCGCGTCTTCGGCTCCGGCGACGACGAGCTCGAGGAGCGCGGCAAGCTCGGCGGCACCGTCCACCAGCTCGTCCGCGACGGCGCGATCACCCTCCTGGACCGCTTCGAAATCGACCGCCTCGAGAAGGCACCCTCCGGCGGCGTCACGGTGATGGGGCGGCGCCGGAAGGAGCGCGAGAGCGTGGAAGTCGATGTCGTGGTGCAGGCCACCGGGTTCCGGCCCGACCTCGACATGCTGCGCGAGATCCGCGTCTCCCTGGACGAGATCGTGGAAGCGCCGCGCGCACTCGCCTCGCTCATCGACCCGAACCTGCACTCCTGCGGCACCGTCGACCCCCACGGCGTCGCGGAACTCGCCCACCCCGAGCCGAACTTCTTCATCGCGGGGATGAAGTCGTACGGCAGGGCGCCGACCTTCCTGCTCGTCACCGGCTACGAGCAGGTCCGCTCCATCGCGGACGAGCTCGCCGGCGATCACGCCGCCGCCCGGCGCGTGCAGCTCGTGCTCCCCGAGACCGGCGTCTGCTCCACCGACATCGGATCCGCCGGAGGGAGCTGCTGCTCATGACCAGCATCCGGCCGATGACCCCCGAGGACTGGCCGGCGGTCGAGACGATCTACAGCGACGGGATCACGACCGGACACGCCACCTTCGAGGCCGAACCGCCCACGTGGGAGGCGTTCGATGGAGGGAAGCTCGACGTCGGGCGCCTGGTCGCCGTCGACGGAGAACAGATCCTCGGTTGGGCTGCGTTGTCGAAGGTCTCGACCCGGCCCGTCTACCGGGGCGTGGTCGAGCACTCCGTCTACATCGCCGCCGCCGCACGCGGCCGCGGCGTCGGATCGACGCTGCTCGCCGCGCTCATCGCCGCAGCGGACGACGCGGACCTGTGGACGATCCAGTCGAGCATCTTCCCCGAGAACACCGCCAGTCTCGCCCTCCACGACCGCGCGGGATTCCGGCGCGTGGGCATCCGGGAGCGCATCGCGCAGATGACATACGGGCCTGCGGCCGGCCGCTGGCGCGACACGATCCTCATCGAGCGAAGGCGACCGTGACGCCGTGACTCGCCCAGGATCCGCGTGTATCGTGATCGTCACAACGGGCCGGTTCCCGGAACGTTGCCAGCCGAAGACCCCGCCTAGCGGGGTCTTCGTTTTTAAGGCGTCCAGATCCGGTCGTGCGACGTCGACGCGTCGATCAGAGCGCCCAGGCGCGTCATCGTCGCCGCGGACTTCGGGTGCGTCTCCGTCACCGTCTGCCGACGCCGGTGCAGGTAGATCGCGAGGTCGGCCGCCTGCACCCCGGCGGCGTTCCTCGAGGACGCGAACTGGATCGGGGAGGAAATCAGGTTAAGGCGGCTCGTCAGGTAGCCCGGCGTGCCCAGTGACCGGTAGCTCTCGAACTGCCGCCGGTGCTCCTCCTGCGTCGCGATCTCGTCGGCGACGACGATCACCTCCTCGGTATCGAAGGAGAAGACGTCACGGCGGTACTCGTTCACCCGCTCGAGCAGGTGCTGCAGCACGATCTTGTGCGGCTGCTCCGGGTACCGGTACCGGGCGTTCAGGCGCTTCACGTCCACGCCCCGGAACAGGTAGCGGACTTCTGCCTCCTGCGCGATGCGCAGCGCGGCCGCGTAGATGCCCGCCGCCTCACGATGCTTCCCGCGCAGAGGAGCCCACTCGCCGGCGCCGCCCATCAGCTCGTGCCCGTGAAACTCGACATCCGCCGGCACCCCGTGATCCGCGGCGATCTGCTCCCGGAGAGCGGCGTAGCCGTGCTCGAGCTGCTCCCACTTCTCCTGTGTCGTCACGGCAGCGCCGATGAAGTAGAAGTCCTGTGTGTAGGACTCGTCCAGGTACGCGATCAGCACCCCGTCATCATGTCAGCGACCCCCGCCACCACTGGCGGCAGAACAGCCCGGACGGGCCGCTCCGGACAGCTCAAAGGCGCGAGCATGTCGCAGGAACACACATGCTCGGGGTGCATGGAGAGCACCCGATCGATCGGCTGTCACCGCTTGCGCGCGTCGGCGTCGAGGGTCTGCTGGAGAAGTCGGAGAGCCTTAGGTCCTACCCCATGGAGGGTCGCGAGGTGGTCCAGGCCCACCCGCCGCAGGTCGTCCGCATCATGCACGCCCGCTTCCTCGAGCGCGCGGGAGGCCGGGGCGCCGATGGCGGGTAGCTGTCGAGACGGTTCCATAAGTCCGACCCTACGAACCGAACTGCTGCCCCGATAGCCGATGTCATCGCTCACCTCGGCACGCCTGCGCCAGGCTGCGGCGCTACTGCGGTCGTGTTCGTTCGCCTCATCCCACGGATCGCAGCGGATCGAACTGCCGTGAAGCCGTCGAAGGACAAGCGGGAACGCTTAGCCAGGGCGCCGGTATCCCGCTGCGTCGAGGACCGCCGGCGTCATTCAGGGCGGGTTGCGCACTTGAACGTCAGGAGCGGACGAGCCGCGCGATGGCGTCGGAGGCTTCTTGCAGCTTGATCTTCGCTTCGTCGCCGCCGGCTGCGGCGGCCTCGAGGACGCAGTGGTTCAGGTGGTCGTTCAGGAGACCGAGCGCGACGGACTCGAGGGCGCTGGTCATCGCGGAGATCTGGGTGAGGATCTTGATGCAGTACTGCTCGTCTTCAACCATGTTCTGCAGGCCGCGAGCCTGCCCCTCGATGCGGCGAAGGCGGCGGAGGTACTGGTCCTTGTCGGAGATGTAGCCGTGGGCGCCGGTGATGTCGGTCTGCTCGCTCGTCTGCTCGGTCACGGTGTCCTCATCCCCCGGGTGCTGGTGCAGCTCGTCCGCTGCTGCGCGGGGCGGACGGGTACGGAGGGGGTTTTCAGCCGCTCCGGCTGCTTTCTGCATACTCTAGGGGGGTATGCATGGGCGTCCCTTCTGATGCCCTCGGACGAGTGACGAGCAGTGTCGGAGGTGTGGATCATGAGCGACAGCGTCGTTTCTAAGCTGTCCGCGCCGCTGATGCGCGCGGTGGTCGTGGTGCTGACGTTGGCGGCTCTGCTGCTGGGCGTGTTCGCGATGCACTCGATGATGGGCAGCCATTCCGACGCGTCTGTGTCCGCAGGACACACGCATGCGCAGACCGATGCTCACGCCGACCCGGTAGCTGCGTCGACAGGCGGGATGGCTCTCGTGGCTGGCGCCGATCAGGGCGCGGTCGTGCCGATGGTGCCGTGTGATGACAGTTGCGCGATGGGGTGCGCTCTGATGGCGGCGACGTGCGTCATCGTCTTCTTCCTCGCGTCCCTGATCCTCCTGGCCCGGGTGCCGGCGCTGTTCGCGCGCGTGCTCGACGCGGGTCCGCGTCTTCTGCTGCTCGTTCCGCGCGCGAAGTTCCATGTGTATCTGCCGTCGTTGACGGTGTTGTCGATCAGTCGCACCTGATTCGCCTGTCGTCGCAGCGTCCGCTGCGACCTCATCACCCCGCCCGCAGGGCGCGGTTCCGGCGATTCCTGCTACCTACTGAACGGATACGACACTCATGAACACCAAGCGCACTCTTCTCGCCTCGACTCTCGCTCTGGCGACCGCAATTACTCTGGCCGCCTGCTCGGACAGCTCCGGCACGGGCGGCATGGACCACAGCAGCTCCTCCTCGTCCGCGTCCGCGTCGCCGTCTTCGACTGCTGCGGCGGAGGCGGACTTCAACGATCAGGACGTGATGTTCGCGCAGATGATGAAGCCCCACCACGAGCAGGCGGTGGAGATGGCCGACATGATCCTCGCGAAGGACGGCATCAGCACCGACGTCACCGACCTCGCGACCCAGATCAAGGAAGCGCAGGGTCCGGAGATCGCGCAGCTCGAGGAGTGGATCAGCGCGTGGGGCGCTGAGGACTCGATGTCGGGCATGGATCACAGCATGGACGGGATGATGTCCGACGAGGACATGTCCTCGCTGGAGAGCGCGACCGGCGCCGAGGCGGAGACGCTGTTCCTCGAGCAGATGATGATGCACCACGAGGGCGCCGTGGAGATGGCGCAGACCGAGGTCGACGAGGGCCAGAACGCGGACGCCATCGACATGGCGAACACGATCGTGCAGACCCAGACCGAGGAGATCGCAACCATGCAGGATCTCCTCGCGTCCCGCTGACCCGTCTTTCTGACGCCCCTTCCCCCTCCTGGGCAGGCGGAGCGCTGCTGCGTCGCGCCCGTGCGCGCTACCGCCGCGCCCCGGTGGGGGTCGCCGTACCTGGCGATCCCCACCCTCTACTTCTTCGCGCCCTCTGAGGGCGCTCGAACCAGAAACGTCCCCCTATGCACCGCCTTCCTCTTCACCCCCGTCCGCTTCGCTCGGGAGTCGCCCGGTGAGCGCCGCGTCGACGCCGACGAGCGACCCGCGCCGCCGCGACGTGCACCGCACCCGAACCCGCACCCGCGATGCCTCCCCGCGGCAGGCTGCGCTCACGCTCGGACGCCGGGTGACGTACACGGCGCCCTCGCGAGCCGACGCGCAGGCGTTGCAGCACGCCGCCCGCGTCGCGGCCCGCCCGCGCCCGGCCCCGCCGGGCACGGCCACGATGCGGCCGCGCCTGGCTGGGATGTCCGCGATGACTCTCGTCACGATGATCGCGGTGACCTCCTCCATGCCCGCGTTCGCCGTCGACGGCACCCCGACCAAGACCACGACCCTGGCCGTCAGCGAGGCGCAGCCGCAGACGTTCGTCGCGGCCGGCGCGGTGCAGCTCACCGTCACCCGGGACACGTTCGGCGCGGAAGCCAAACCCGAGGTGCTGGTGACCGCCGCCGTCGCCACGGAACTCGTGGACGACGCATCAGAAGAGTCCGCCGCATCCACTGAGGACAGCGAGGTCGCGTCCGCTACCTGGCGGGTGCCGGTCGCGGGGCGCATCTCGAGCACGTTCGGTCCTCGCCCGGATGCCCCGGTCGCGGGCGTGAGCGCGTTCCACAAGGGCACCGACCTCGCCGCCCCCTGCGGAACCCCGGTGGTCGCAGCGACTGGCGGCACGGTCGAGGAAGCCGGCTACGCCGGCAGCTACGGCAACTGGATCCTGCTGGCGAGCAGCGACGGCATCGAGACCGGCTACGCGCACAACAGCGACCTGCTCGTGGACGTGGGTGACACGGTCGCCGCCGGCGACCTGATCGCTCTCGTGGGCTCCACCGGCGCCTCCTCCGGCTGTCACCTGCACTTTGAAACGCGCGTGGACGGGAGCCCCGTGGACCCGGAAGGCTTCATGAGCGATCTGGGTGTCGGCCTTGGCTGAGCATTGCGGGCACCGCTCGCGCCGCACGCGGCGTCTCGCCGTCATCGTCGGCGCCGCCGTGACGGTGGCGCTGCTCACCGGCTGCGTTTCGTCAGGCCGCGTGGAGACGGGCGCGCTCGTGGCCGCGCCGGCAGGGTTGGAGCACGTGCACGGGCTGGGCTGGGATCCGGTGACCGGGCTCACCTACGCGGCTGCGCACTCGGGAGTGTGGGTGATCCCCACCGACACCCTCCCGGACACCTACCCGGCCAGCCCCACCCCGACCGACGACGAAGCGGGCGGAGGGCCGGTCGCCGGCCGGGCGCAGGACACGATGGGGTTCACGATCACCCCGGAGGGAGTGTTCTACGCCTCCGGGCATCCCGACCCCGCCGACAGGTCCGCGCCAGGACCCAACCTGGGTCTGATCCGCAGCATCGATGCGGCCGCGACCTGGGAGCCGGTGTCCCTGAGTGGGGAGACGGATTTCCACGACCTCGCGACCGTCGCTCTCACCGATGCGGCGACCCGCGTGTACGGGTACGACGCGAGCCGCGGCGTCATCCTCCGCAGCGACGACTCCGGCGCCGCATGGACCCCGTCTGCGCAACTGCCGCTGCGCGATCTGACCGTGGACCCCGAGCGTCCCGACCGGGTGTTCGCGACGACCGAGACGGGCTTACAGGTCAGCGAGGACGCCGCGGTCACGTTCCGGCCCGTCTCCGGCGCGCCCGCCCTGTTCCTCGTGGACGGCAGTGCCGGCGGGCAGCTGGTCGGTGTCGACGTCGACGGGACGTTGTGGACGGGAACTCTCGAGGGCTCCTGGCAGAGCCACGGAACCCTCGAGGGGCAGCCGGAGGCGTTCGCGCTCGTCGACGGCGAAGAACAGTGGGTCCTTGCCGCCGACGAGCGCGGAGTGGTCGCCTCCGGCGACTACGGGCGCACCTGGACGGTACTGCGGCCCTCCTCGTGACGGACTGGGCTGGTGTCGCGTTCGCGCGCGGCGCGGGTGCTGGCCTGCGGGGACAGCTCCAGGCGGCGCAGCAGCTGCGCGTTCACGGCGACGACGACCGTGGACGCGGACATCAGCAGAGCCCCGACCGACATCGGCAGCACGAACCCGATCGGCGCGAGCACTCCCGCGGCCAGGGGGACGGAGAGGAGGTTGTAGCCGGCCGCCCACCACAGGTTCTGCTTCATCTTCCGGTAGCTGGCCCGGGACAGCTCGATCACGGACAGCACCGACCGGGGGTCATCGGAGGCCAGGATCACCCCGGCGGATGCGATCGCGACATCGGTGCCTGCGCCGATCGCGATTCCCACGTCGGCCTGCGCGAGAGCGGGAGCGTCGTTGACGCCGTCACCGACCATCGCGACCCGTCGGCCCTCGCGCTGCAACTCGATGACCTTCGCGGCCTTGTCCTCCGGCTTCACGCCGGCGAACACCCGGTCGATGCCGAGCTCCTCGCCCACGGTGCGGGCGACCGCTTCCGCGTCGCCGGTGATCATGACCACCTGCACGCCGATCGCGTGCAGCGCGTCGACAGCCTGCCGGGACTCCTCCCGCACCTCATCCGCGAGCCCGAGAGCCCCGATGACCCGACCGCCGGCGAGGACGTGGAGGATGATCATCCCCTCCGCCTCCCACGCGCGCGTCTGCTCGAGCGCGGCAGCGTCGTGCGCGCGCAGCATCGACGGACCGCCCACGCTCACCGCACGCCCCTCGACCTGCGCCGTGACGCCGACAGCGGTCGACGCCTGGAAACCGGTCGCTGCCGGCACCCGCACGCCGCGGCTGTTCGCGGCTGCCACGATCGCCCGAGCGAGAGGGTGCTCACTGTCCGCCTCGACCGCCGCAGCGACCGCGAGCAGCTGCTCCTCGTTCACCCCGTCGACAGTGTGCACGGCGGCGAGCGTCGGCTCGCCCTTGGTCAGGGTGCCCGTCTTGTCGAACAGGACCGTGGTCACCGTGCGCATGCTCTCCAACGCGAGACGGTCCTTGACGAGGACGCCGCCCTTCGCGGCCCGCTCGGTCGCGATGGACACCACCAGCGGGATCGCGAGTCCCAGCGCGTGCGGGCACGCGATGACCAGAACCGTGATGGTGCGGATCACCGCCTCGTCGGGACTGCCCAGCAGCGACCACACGATCGCGGTGATCACTCCCGCGCCCAACGCGAACCAGAACAACCACCCGGCGGCAACATCAGCGATGCGCTGCGCCCGGGAGGACGAGTTCTGCGCCTCCGTGACCAGGCGCTGGATGCCGGCGAGAGCGGTGTCGTCGCCGACGGCCGTCACCTCCACCCGCAACGCCGTGTCCGTGGCGACCGTGCCGGCCACGACCATCGATCCCGGGCCGCGACTGACCGGGCGGGACTCCCCGGTGATCATCGACTCATCCACGTCCGCGGTGCCCTCCAGCACCCGGCCGTCCGCCGGCACCCGGCCGCCGGGACGCACGACCACGACATCCCCCTGCACCAGGTCCGCGGGAGACACCTTCTCCACCTCACCCTCGCGCACCCGCTCCGCCTCATCCGGCAGCAGCGCCGCGAGAGAGTCCAGCGCCGAGGACGTCTGCGCGAGAGAGCGCATCTCGATCCAGTGCCCGAGCAGCATGATCACGATCAGCAGCGCCAGCTCCCACCAGAAGTCCAGCTCGTGATCCAGCAGCCCCGCGCTCGCACCCCACGACGCGAGGAACGCGACCGTGATCGCCAGAGCGATCAGCAGCATCATCCCCGGCGTCCTCGAGCGCAGCTCCGACACCGCCCCCTGCAGGAAGGGCCGGCCGCCCCAGACGTACATCACCGTCCCGAGCACCGGCGAGATCCAGCCGACCCCCGCAACGTCGGGGAGGGAGTAGCCCAGGATCATCGAGAACATGCCGCTGAACACGACCACCGGCACCGCGAACACCAGCATGATCCAGAACAACCGCCGGAACTGGCCGACATGATCGCCGTGGCCGCCGTGGCCGCCGTGGCCGCCGTGGCCGGCAGCGCCCGCCGTCATGTTGTGGCCTGCGTGAGGATCAGGCGCTCCGCGCATCTGGTGCCCGGCGTGCCCGTCAGGGGCCGTACTCACGTGATGACCTGTCCTTCCCGCGTCGACGTCGCGTGCTTCGACGGTGCGGTGAGCACTCTCGTGCTCGTCATCGTGCAGGTGGTGCTGCGCCATCATGACTCCTTCCGGCCGCTTCCGGCCTGATCCGACGGTATACCCCCCGGGGGTATCAGACAACGGGGTGATCGGGCGGAAGATTCCCGACTTGACCGAAGATGTCGGGGCAGGGGCAACGCACCACATCGATACGGGATGGGTTGGGCGGGTGCCTAGGCTGAGCGCATGAGTGACTCCAACCCGTCTGGCACGCCGTCGCCCGTCCCGGAGCGCCCCCGCTGGGTGAAGGTGTTCATGGTCGTCGTCGTCGTCCTCGCGATCGGCTTCATCGTCGTGCACCTGCTCACCGGCGGCGGGGCGCAGATGATGAATCACTGATGATGCTCGGCCCGCGAGCTCGCCGAGTCGCCCTCACCGTCCACGTCCTGGTGTCCGTGGGCTGGTTCGGCGCGGTGGGCGCGTTCCTCGCGATCGCGCTCGTCGGAGCGACCAGCAGCGACCCCTTCACGGTCCGAAGCGCCTACTTGGCGTTGGACCCGCTGGGGACGTTCGTCATCATCCCGTTCGCCCTCGCCTCCCTCGCCACCGGAATCCTGCAAGGCCTCGGAACGCACTGGGGACTGGTGCGCCACTACTGGGTGGCGATCAAGCTGTGGCTGAGTGTCTTCGCAACCGCAGTCCTCCTGCTGCACACGCGCCTCATCGAAACGATGTCCCTCGCCGCCCGCCACGGGCTCATCCCCTCCACGCTCGAGGGAACCCGCACGCAACTGGTCGTCGCGACCGCCGGCGGCGCCGTCGTTCTCGTGGTTATCACCGCCCTGTCCGTCCTCAAGCCTCGCGGCCGCACCCGGCTCGGGCTGAGAGCAACCCGAACGACCTGACCGGCGTTGAGTTCCGGCGTGTCAGCGCCGAGACAATGAGGAGGCGCGGGGGTGATCGCTGCCCGGGCGCAGCGCTATCCAGAGCCCGCACCGCCGGCACACGTACGCGGCGCCATCGTTGAGTGCGTGAACCTGACGTCGACGGCGGGCCCGTCCGCAGCAGGAACAGGTGACGGAGGAATCAGGGTTCACGGGCAGCGATCGCTTCCACGAGCTGCTCCGTCGTCGGAAGACCCGCCAGCCCGCTCGGCGTGAAGTAGATCCGACAGGCAAGATCCGTGGTCCGCCCGCCCGACGGGAACAGGTCTTCCCCGTCGAGGGTGATCGTCGGGGAACCCGCGAAAGCGACGCCGGCGGCGTCCTCCGGTGTCGCCAGAAGCCGGTAGGTGACGGGGATGTCGGAGTGGCCGGTGGACTTCAGCGCCTGGTCCAGGCGAGGGCCGACGTCCTTCCAGTTCGGGCAGTCGTCGATGTGAAGAACCTCGATCATCATTCTCCGATCATCCTCCCGCCGTGCGCGTCGCACCCGAGGAGAGCACTTCTGAGGTTGAGGGTGTCTGCCCCGGAACATCGATCGTCAGCCCGCTCGTGGCTCGCCTGTCGGCGCCCGCTCTAGTCATCGTCATCGTCGTCTTCTACGAGCTCGCCTTCCCAGGCCTCGCGTCCCTCGTGAATGGCGAAGAGAGCGATGACGAACCCTGCAACCGGGTCAAGCCACGCGGCTCCAGTGAGGGCGTAGAGGACGAGCCCGACGAGGGTGGAGACGCTCAACAGCACGCAGATCCGAGTCTCCGCTGCGTCCGCGAGGATCAGGGGGTCTCCGAGCCTCTTCCCGACACGCGTTTTCACCGCCGCAAGGACCGGCATGACGATGATCGAGAGGATCAGGAGCACGATGCTGACCGGGGAGGACTCGGGAGCGTCACCCGCGATCAGGCTGCGGATGCCCTCGATGCTCACGTAGGCGGCGAGGAGGAAGAACGTCACGGCGACGAACTTCAACGTGCGCCGCTCCTTCGCTTCGTCCGCCTCACCATGCCGCAGCCGCGCCGCCAGGCGCAGCCCTACCAGCACGGCGGCGATCGACTCGATGCCGGAGTCGATGCCGAACCCGATCACGGACACGAGTCCCGCGGCGATACCGGCCGCGATCGCGACGATGCCCTCGATGACGTTGTAGGCGACGGTGAACTGCGCCAGGCGCAGCCCGCGTCGGGTCAGCTGTTCGGTCTCGGCGGGGGTGAGTGCGCTCATTCGGTGGTCCTCTCGGGGCGGGGGTGACGGGTCAGATGGGGAGGACGAATCCGTTGATCAGGTTCTGGAGGCGGTAGATCAACTGGGTCCACAGGCCGCTGACCATGGCGGTGCCGATGAGGATGAGTAGCCCTCCGCCGAGGAGGTTGATGGTGCGGATGTGGCGTTTGAGGAAGCTGGTCGCGGTGGCGGCCCAGGAGAATCCGAGGGCGATCAGCAGGAACGGCAGTCCCAGGCCCAGGCAGTACAGCAGGCCGAGGAACGCGCCGCGGCCGGCGGAGGCGCCGTCCAGGCTCAGCGCGGAGATCGCGGCGAGGGTGGGCCCGAAGCAGGGTGTCCAGCCGAGCCCGAACACCACACCGAGCAGGGGTGCTCCGGCGAGTCCGGTCGCGGGTTTCCAGCGGGGGCGGATGGTGCGTTGCAGGAACCGGACCTGCCCGATGAACACGACGCCCATGAGGATCACGAGCACTCCGAGGATGCGGGTGACGGTGTCCTGCCATTCGAGCAGCCATGTCCCGAGGGCGCCGAACGCGGCGCCGTAGGCGATGAAGACGACGGCGAAACCGGCGATGAACAGGCCCACTCCGGCGACGAGGCGGCGCCGGCTGCCTGTGGCGAGGTCGGGGTTTCCGCCGATGTAGGCGAGGTAGCCGGGGACGAGGGGGAGCACGCACGGGGACGCGAACGAGACGAGGCCGGCGAGGACCGCGATGGGCGCGGCGAGCAGGAGTTGGCCGCTGAACACAGCCTCTCCCCAGTTCACGAGGCCGCCTCCGCGATGGTGTCCGCGATGAGGGTGTCGAGGATGGAGCGGGCGGTGACCCGGCCGAGGATCCGCGCGGCGGGTCGGCCGTCGACGTCGAGCACGAGGGTGGTAGGGACGGCGTTCGCGGCGAACTTCCCAGAGAACGCGAGGGCCACGGCGGCGTCGGTATCGATGATCGAGGGGTAGGTGATGCCGTAGGTGTTCGCGAACGAGGTGGCGGTGTCGGCTTGGTCGCGAACGTTGACACCGAGAAACGCCGCTCCGTTCCCGTCGTACTGCTCGTGCAGCGCTTGCAGGTCGGGTGCTTCGGCGCGGCAGGGGGCGCAGGCGGCGTACCAGAAGTTCACGACGAGCACCTGCCCGCGGTAATCCTCGGAGCTGATCGCGTCGCCCGTTTCGCTCGTTCCGGCGAAGTCGACCGGCTCGCCGCGGCTGCCGACAGGCCATTCGATGACGGTGCCGTCACCGGCGACGTAGTTCTTGTTCGACCCGCCGCGGTACTGCTCCGCGAGGTCGTCCCGCGCGCATCCGCTGGTCCCGATGCCGATCATCGCGAGCGGGGGAAGGGCCAGCAGGGCGCGGCGGCTGAGGGCGCTCACGAGGCGAGAGCGGCGTCGAGAGCGGCCTGGATGTCTTCGAGGCGTTCGAGCTGGATCGCCTCGTCGTTGACGAAGATCGTCGGCGTGCCCTGCACCCCCAGGTCCTTGCCCGCCTCGAAATCAAAGCGCACCCGCTCGAGCGTCGACGGGTCGGCCACATCCGCGTCGTACTGCTCCAGGTCGAGGCCGATCTCCTCCGCGAAGCCGCGGAACACGTCGGCCTTGGAGTCTTGGCTCTCGCCCCAGCTCGCCTGCGTCTGGAACATCCGGTCGTACATCTCCTCGAACCGGTCCTGCCGCGCTGCTGCCTCGACGGCGAGAGCGGCATTCTCGGAGTTGCGATGCGAGGGAATCGGGAAGTAGCGGGTCGCGAAGGTGACCCGGCCTGCGTACTCCTCACGCAGCTGCTCGATGGTCGGGTAGACGGCCGCGCAGACCTCGCACTCGAAGTCGAGGAACTCGACCAGCGTCACCTTCCCGTCCTCCGCCTGATCGAGCATGTGGGTGTTCTGCTCGAGGACGGGCGTCGCGGCGGCGACCTCTTCGCGGGAGGCGGAGAAGGGCCGGAAGATCGCGATCGCGGCGATGACCGCGACGACGAAGACAGCCGCGGCGATGGCGATCAGGTTGACCTTGGTGCTGGTTTTCACGGGTGGTGCTTTCTGTCAGGCCGGTGGTCGGCAGAAACAAGGGGACGGCGCCGTGATCCGGCGAACGGTGAGGCTCAGGGCTGCGCCTCGATCAGGTTTCGCTCGTCTGTGGTTGGGGCGCGTCCGCTCTGCCGAAGACCTGCAGGAGGGCCCAGCCGGCGATGCCGCAGGTGGTGAAGATGTCGGCGACGTTGAAGATCGCGAACCAGTCGACCGCGATGAAGTCGACGACCTCTCCGCCCAGCGGCGTGTCCGCGGCTCGGCTGATGCGGTCCCAGATGTTCCCTGCGCCACCGCCGGCGGCGAGAGCGAGAAGTGCCGGTCCACCCAGCGGAGCCCCGCGGATGGTCCGCACGAACACCCACACCGTGAGGGTCACAAGAATGACGATCAGTCCGACCGCCAGTGCAGGTCCCAGCTCGGAGCCCATCCCGAAGGCGACGCCGGGGTTGAAGATCAACTCGAACCGCGCTCCGAGAGCGAGCTCGATCGTGCGTCCGTCTTCCAGCGCTGTCAGGGCCCAGCTCTTCGTGAGCTGATCAAGACCGAACGCGGCCGCAATCAGCGCAGCGATGAAAGCCACTCGGAGGACGAGCCTGTGCGTGGCGGGCATCAGAACAGCTCGAGGAGTCGAGGCAGAACACCCGACTCGATCAGGATGAACAGACCCAGGCCGATGAATACGGCAGGCACGAGCCAGTGCTCGACCCTCTCCAACAGCTCGGTCACCGTCTTGTTCGTGCCGACGACGCGAGCGATCAGGCACCACACCGCGACGAGGAGGAAGAACACGATGATCGTGACCACCGTGTCCGCGATCGGGCTCGTGCGGAATACGGGCGTGTAGAGGGAGATGTTGTCCGCGCCGTTCGCGATCGTGATCCCCGCAACGCCCAGCAGCCCGACCGCACTGATCGAACTCTCGTCATCGTCGTCGTCATCATCGCCCCTGCTGCGCAGGGTGCGGATGAGCCCGTACAGACCGATCGCCAGCGGGATCAGGCCCAAAAGCCCCACCCACTCATCCGGGATGATCGTCAACCCGGCGGCGGCAACGACGCTGATCGCGACGAGAGTCGCGAAGCCGAGGTACTGCCCCGCCACAACCTTCCAGCCCGGCAGCGAGCCACGGGCGGACGCGAGGAACAGCACCGTCAGAACCACGATGTCATCGATGTTCGTCGCAGCGAACAGTCCGATTGCCGCCGCGATAGTGCCGATCACGGCGCCACTTCCACGCCCCGACGGACCTCCGATGCGGCAGCGTCCACGTCACGTGCGCTCCGTGCTTCCGCCCCGAACGTGCCGCACAGATCCGCTTGGAACCCCGTCGCCTCCAAAAGTGCCTCAGCGGACTCGAGAAGATCGATCAGCTCCGGACGGGCCAACGAGTAGAACACCTGCCGTCCCTCTGCACGCCCCACGACCAGGCCGCACTCGCGCAGGCAGCTCATGTGCTCAGAAGCCGTCGACTGCGCCACGCCCAGCTCCGCCACTAGATCACTGACCCGAGCCTCACCATGCTGAAGTCGCCGCACGATCTGGAGACGCTTCGGGTCGGCCAAAGAGTGAAAGAGGGAGACGGCGGCAGAGGTGCCCCGCACGTGATCAATCGGCATGCACCGATGTTATCGACAGAAATCGATTTGAGCGACCACTGCCGAGGTGTTCGCGAACGATCGTTCACGAGACGGTCGAGCATCGCACCGCTGCTCTCGGCGTGCCGTGTTCCACGGCCCGTGTCCACGAGCAGCGGATGAAGGACCGCGAACCGTCGTGTACACAGCCACAGCGAGCTGAGGGCCGCGGCGTACCTATATATATAGGTAGATAGACCCTGAGGGGCGGGCCCCTCACGCTCCCCGGGGATCCCGTTCCGGGAGGCGCGAGCTGCGCTCGTGCAGCGGCGACGGAGCACCGCCTAGAGGTCGCCCGGCTGCGCCGGCCGCCGTTGGTCGCCCTACGGGCTCACACCCTTTTTTGCCGTGAAGCCTTCGGCGGCTCCCTCCGCTTCGCTGCGGTCGTAGCTACCTACGGGCTCCGTTCAAGTGGCTGCGCCACCGGCTCCTCCGAGACTTTCGGCACGCGGGAGCTTTGCTCCCTCACATCGCGCCGAAACTCTCTCCACCGCCGCCCTGCGGGTTGCACTGCGCCCTCCGGTTGCTCAGGCGGAGAACCGCCTTCCTTACCGTTATTTCCGTGGATTCGGAGCAGTTGTAGGCTCCGGAACGCGCCAGGGGTCCCGGGTATGGCTGACCGCCTTCAGCCGCCTGATGGCACGCCGTGATTAGCCGCCCGGGACCCCGCAACGGCAGGACCGCTCATTGAGAAACGCGACCAGATCGCCCCATAAGGACATGCCGGCACGGTCGTTCACGGCGCACCGCACCCTCAACGGAAGGACCCTGCATGCCACAACTCTGGGCCGGTATCGACGCCGGCAAGACCGAACACCACTGCGTCGTCATCGACACCAACGGAACCAAGCTGCTCTCGCAACGGTTCAAGAACCGAGAAACGGCGATCCTGACCCTGATGGGCGACGTCGCATCGCTGCCGGGCGGCACCGACGTCGCCTGGGCGACGGACCTCAACCACGGCGGGACGGGGCTGCTGCAGACGCTCCTGAACTCGCACGCGCAGCCGCTGTTCTACATCTCGGGCCGCGTCGTGCACCACGCCTCGGGTGCCTACCGGGGCGAGGCGAAGACCGACGCTAAGGACGCGGTGATCATCGCCGACCAGGCCCGGATCCGGCGAGACATGACGCTGATGCGCCAGGCCGACGAGGTCACCGCGGAGCTGCGCCTGCTCTCCGCCCGACGGGAGGATCTGGTGCACGACCGCACCCGCGCCGTGAACCGACTGCGCGCCATCCTGGTCCACTACTTCCCGTCGCTCGAGGGAGCGTTCAACTACGCGACGACCAGAGGACCTCTGGTACTGCTCACCCGATACGCGACCCCGGGAGCGATCCGGCGGATGGGCGAGAGCCGGCTGGCGTCATGGTTGAAGGGGCAGGGCTGCTGGAAGTCCGCGGCCGTGGCCAAGACAGCGATCGACGCTGCTCGCGAGCAGACATCGGTCGTCGTGGGGGAGGGCGCGGCGGCTCGGTTGGTGAGCCGATCCGCGCGTGATCTGCTCCGCATCCGCGACGAGGTCGCAGAGCTCGATGCGGAGATCGAAGCCGTTCTGCAGGACAGCAGGTCCGCGGATCTGCTGGTGTCCATCCCGGGGTTCGGGCGCAGGCTCGCCGCGGATTTCCTCGCCGCGACCGGTACCGACCTCGCCGCGTTTGAGACGCCTGACAGGCTGGCCAGCTTCGCCGGTCTCGCCCCGGTGCCGCGCGATTCCGGGAAGATCTCCGGCAATCACCACCGGCCACGGCGCTACGACCGGAGGCTGTTGAACGCCTGCTTCCAGGCAGCGTTCCTCGCGTCGAGAAACTGCCCGGTCTCGCGCTCGTTCTACGAACGGAAACGCCACGAGGGGAAGTCGCACAAGCAGGCGCTGATCGCTCTCGCGCGGCGCCGCATCAACGTCATCTGGGCGATCTTCCGCGACCAGACCACCTACAACCCCACCCCGACCCGGCCGAACGACCCCGTCACCCCACTTCCGCAGCACGGTCCAGATTCGCTATCGAGGAAGAGAACCGCTCCCGCTCTCGCGGCCGCTTGAAGCGTCCGGGCGAGCTCGGCCTGGATCCGGGCTGCGGGCACCCCTTGGAGCTCCCATCGGTCTTCGCGGAGGTCGCGCTCGTTCGGCTGGTGGACCCGTCAGTGGCGACGAGGAGGGATCGGGTGATGGTGTTCTGCAGGAGGCCGGTGAGGGTGCACCGATGATGCTCATCGCGCGCCTCCGAGCCAGAGTCCTGTTGCTGCGGCGATGACGCTGAGGAGGAGCGTGCCGAGGGCGTTGGTGGCGGAGGCGAGGCGGCGTCTTTCGGCGAGGAGGCGGACGGTTTCGAGGCTGGCGGTGGAGAAGGTGGTGTAGCCGCCGAGGAAGCCGGTGCCGAGGACGAGTCGCCACGGCTCGGGGGCGATGCCTGCGAGGGCGAGGCCGGTGATCAGGCCGAGGAGGAGTGATCCGGTGACGTTGATGACGGTGGTGCCCCAGGGGTAGGCGCCGCCGGTGCGGGCTTTGATGAGCCCGTCGAGGAGGAGCCGTGTTGCGGCTCCGATTCCGCCGGCGAGGGAGAGCGCGAGGAACAGTGCGGGTGTCATGCCGGCGCCTTCCTCTGCGTGCGTCGCCGGTGGAGTGCGGCGGCGAGGGCGATTCCGGTCCAGGACGCGAGGGCGCCGAGGAGGACGGTGCCGAGCGCGTAGAGCGCGGCGGGTGCGGGGTGTCCTGTGGTGAGCAGGTGGGCGGTGTCGGTGGCGAGGGTGCTGTAGGTGGTGAAGCCTCCGAGCGCTCCGGTACCGAGCAGCAGCCGTGCGGTGCGGCGTCGGCCTTCGTCGCTGCCGGCTCTGGCGAGGCTCTCCAGGAGTACGCCGAGTAGGAGCGCGCCGACGATGTTGATGGCGAAGATGACGGTGTCGAAGGCGGGATCGGCGGGGAACGCGAGGGTCAGGCCCTCCCGCGCCCCGGTCCCGACTGTGCCGCCGGCGGCGACGAGGAGGAGGTATCGCAGGCGCAGGTGCACGGGACGTGGCGTCCCGTCGGGGGCGTCCTCGACGTCGAGGTCGCTGTCGACCGGCAGCTCGGGGTCGGGGTCCGGGGGGCGGTGACGGTGGCGGTCGTCAGTCACGGGGAGTGGGACCTTTCGGGAGGGGGCGGGTCAGTGGGTGAGGCCGTAGTGCAGCGTGGGGTCGAGGTGCTCGAGGTCGACGAGGCGGTTGTACTTCGCGACCCTCTCACCGCGCGCGGGGGCGCCGGATTTGATCTGCCCGACTCCGGTTCCCACCGAGAGGTCGGCGATGAAGGTGTCGAGGGTCTCGCCGGAGCGGTGGGAGACCATGCAGCGCATGCCGGCGTCGTGCGCGGCCGCGATCGCGTCGAGGGTGCCGGTGACGGTGCCGATCTGATTGGGCTTGATGAGTGCGGCGTTGGAGTAGCCGTTGCGGGCTCCGTCGCGGATGCGGTCGGCGTCGGTGACGTAGAGGTCGTCTCCCACGAGCTGCACCCGGTCGCTGATGGTGTGGGCGAGGAGGGCCCAGCCCTCGTGGTCGTCCTCGGCGAAGCCGTCCTCGATGCTGCGGATCGGGTAGTCGGCGATCAGCTTCTCGTAGTAGCGGGCGAGTGCGTCGCGATCGAGGTCGGTGCCGGCGACGGTGTAGTGGCCGTCGCCGTGGAAGAAGCCGTTCGCGGCGGGATCCATCGCGATCGCGATGTCACTGGTGCCGGGCTGGTATCCGGCGTCGGTGATCGCTGCGACGAGGAGGTCCAGGGCGTCTTCGGGCCGGTCGATGGGGGGCGCGAAGCCGCCCTCGTCGCCGAGCCCGGAGGTGCCGTAGGCGGTGCGGACGCGGGCGGCGAGGGCGTGATAGATCTCGGCGCCGATCTGCACTGCCTCCTCCTCGGTGCCGGCGGAGACGGGGGCAATCATGAACTCTTGAAAGTCGAGGCCGTTCGCGGCGTGCGCGCCGCCGTTGATGACGTTGAAGTGCGGGACGGGCAGGGAGGCGGTCGCCCCGGTGTGATCGGCGATCCACCGATGCAGGGGCAGGCCGGTGCGCGCTGCGAAGGCGCGGGCGGCCGCGATGGAGACGGCGACGACGGAGTTCGCTCCGAGGCGGGCGAGGTTCGCGGTTCCATCCAGTGCTCGCAGCGCTTCGTCGATCTCGCGAAGCGAGGTCCAGGAGTGCTCGAGCAGGAGGGCGCGGATCTCGCCGTCGACGGCCGCGACAGCGGAGCGGACTCCGCGTCCGCCGAACGCGGGGCCGCCGTCGCGCAGCTCGACCGCTTCGAACGCGCCGGTCGAGGCGCCCGCGGGGGCGGAGGCGTCCAGGACGGTGTCGTCGTCTAGACGCAGGGTTACAGCGACGGTCGGGAAGCCGCGGGAGTCGAGGATCTGCCGTGCGGCGACGTCGGTGATGACCAGCGGGTGTCCGGCGGGGTGGGTGACGTACTCGCCCGATCCGTGGATGCTGGTGCGGGTGTGGCTGATGTAGGCGTTCATCAGGTTCCTCCTTCGTGGGCGAGCGTGATCGCCGCCCGGTCGGCTCTTGCGGGGTCGAGGTAGCGTCCGCTCCTCGAGATCGGTGTCCCGGACGGCCCGGTGTCGTACAGGTACGGCTGACCGGTCGGGATGTTCAGATCGCGGACCGCGGCATCGCCGAGGTCCTCGAGAAGGGCGCGCAGCGCGCGCAGGGAGTTGCCGTGCCCGACGATGAGCACCGTCTCGCCCTCCTCGAGGGCGGGCAGGATGCGCTCCGCGAGGAGCGGCTGCAGTCGGTGGACGACGTCGCGCAACGACTCCGTCTCCGTCATCGCCTCGGCCGGCTGCCCACGGAACGCCGCGGACCTGTGCAGCTGCGCGAAGGCGGCGGCGGACAGAGCAGGCGGGCGGACGTCCATCGACCGGCGCCACTCCAGGAAGGCGTCGGCCCCGTACTGGGCTCTGACGGCGCTTTTGGACAGGCCGGTGAGCGCTCCGTAGTTGCGCTCGTTCAGCCGCCACTGGGCCGCGACGATCCGCGGCCGCCCTGGAAGGGCGCCGGCGATGATCCGGGCCGATTCGGTGGAGCGTTGCAGGGTCGACGTGAGGATCAGATCGGGGTCGATCGATGCGTCCCTCAGGAGCGTCGCCGCCTGTCGCGCTTCGTCACGTCCGAGGTCGGTGAGGGGAACGTCGAGGACGCCGCAGAAGAGACCGTCGGCGTTGCCGGTGCTCTCACCGTGGCGCACGAGAACGAGCGGGGGATGCGCGGGCATGGGTCACCTACCTGGTCTCTGATCGAGAAGGTAGGAACCATCAGCCTCGGCGGCAGTTCGAGCTCACGCTCGGGCGGGATCCATCACCACTGCCGTCAGCCTACGCCCGCACCTCGGTCAGGACCAGGGCAGCGGCTCCGAATCATCGTCCGGGGAGAGGGGGATCATGAGGACCGGCCGGTGCTGACGGTGAGCGAGACGGGCGCCGACGGCGCCGGAGAAGACCTCCTGCACGGTTCGACGCAGAGACGGCTCCTTCGTGCCGACAATGATCATGACCGCATCGACACGGTCCGCGAGCGTCGCCAGAGCGTGTGCAACGTCACCGGCCATCTGATGCGTCTGCCACGGGACACGGTCACCGACGATCCGGTCAAGCCGCTCGAGGATCGCAGGATCGAACGGATCCTCGCTGCTGTCGGCGGCATCCGAATCCAACGGCATCGACCGCTCGACCAGCGGATCCTCTCCGAACTGCCCGTCGATGACGTACCGGCCCGTGTCCACCTGCACGAACTCCAACCGCCCCCCGAAACGCACGGCGAAGCGCAGCGCTTCCTGAATCACCGCTTCCGGCTGATCCGCCTGCACCCCGACCACGATCGCGTCCTCAGCCATCACGCGCACCTTTCCGATCCTCGTGCGCTCGGACGGAGAACAGTGACGCCGTACGGATCACAGCTGCTCCTATCTCCGCGCACACCACTGACAGAGATAGGGACTGTTGTCGACGTCGTCGAGGTTGGGTCCGGCGAGCCCCACCGCCGGAACGCACTGCGTTGATATCAGTGTGCACCCGCGCCGCCCCGCCCGCACCTGCAGTCAGGTCGCCGTCCGCTGGAGCCAGTGGAGTGTCGCAGATGCACTGCGGGCGACACCGGTGCCTTCCTCCCGGGTCTGGTCCCCGCCAGCGGCCCGCGCGTACACGCGCGGACGCTGCGGCGTACCCGGATCGGCTGCTACTGACCAAGCGCGCCTCGGGAACGAACGGCGGGATCACGCTCGACCCGACGATCGGGGTGTCGTCGAGGATGGCACGCGGTCGAACCGATCACCACGGAGACCACCGCGCGCGAGACGGTGAGAAGCAGCCCAGGCGCAAGGGGGTCTCGAATCGTCGTCGGCGCGGTTCACTCACTGCATGGATGGTCTGCCCTTCGTTGTTCTCGTCGTCATCTTTCTCGCCGCCGCCGCAGTGGTGTGGATCGCCGGCATCCAGTTGTCGAAGGCGACGGACGTTCTGGACGCGCGTCTGCACCTGGGGAGTGCGCTGGGCGGTCTGATCGTCCTCGCCGTCGCGACGAACCTGCCGGAGATCGCGATCACCGTGTCCGCCGCGCTCTCCGGGAACCTGGACGTCGCGGTCGGCAACATCCTCGGCGGCATCGCACTGCAGACCGTGGTCCTCGTCGTCCTCGACCTGTTCGGCAAGCGCGGAAAGGGTGCGAAGCCGCTCACCTACCGTGCCGCGTCCCTCACACTCGTGCTCGAGGGGCTCGTGGTCGTCGCGGTGCTCGCCGTCGTCATCGCCGGCAGCCAGCTGCCCTCCGGACTGGAAGTGTTGCGCCTGACCCCGGACGTCGTCCTCATCGCCGGCCTCTGGGTCGTGGGGCTGCTGCTCGTGCAGCGCTCCGGCAAGCACCTCCCCTGGCACGAGGACGGGCGGGCCCCCGACGCGACAGCATCCCCGGCGAAGAAGAAGACGCACCCGATGAGCACACGCAAGGCGACCATCGTGTTCACGATCTCCGCCGCGGCGACCCTCCTCGCCGGTGTCGTGCTCGAGCGCGCCGGTGACGCGGCATCCTCGCAGCTCGGTCTCTCAGGGGTGCTGTTCGGAGCCACCGTGCTCGCTCTCGCCACCTCCCTCCCCGAGATCTCGACCGGGCTGCAAGCCATCAAGCAGGGCGACGACAACCTCGCCATCAGCGACATCTTCGGCGGCAACGCCTTTCTCCCCGTCCTGTTCCTCGTCGCCACCGTCCTCTCCGGCACCGCGGTCCTCCCGCAGGCGAACTCGTCCGACATCTACCTCACCGCTCTCGCCGCCCTGCTCACCCTCGTCTACGTCGTCGGACTGATCTTCCGACCCACCCGCCGCATCGCCGGCATGGGGGTCGACTCGTTGATCGTGCTCGCGCTCTACACCGTCGGCATCGGCGGGCTCTTCGCCATCACCGCGACATGACGTCCGTGCCGCCGTGTGCAGATCGACCGGATCGCTGCAGCTCGAGCTGACACGGCCGCTGGCGTGATCGGCGTTGCGACGAGCCGTGCACCGGTCAGCGCATCTCGTGCGCGATCTCCAGGAACGCCGCCGCGGACGACCCGATGCGATCGGACCAGATGGCGCGGAGGGGTCGCACGAGTGCTGGTCCGCGGAGGGGCACTCGTATCAGTGAGCGCGCGGCGAGATCTGCTTCGACGGTGAGGATGCTCATGACTGCGGGCGCGATGCCGGCGCGGGCGTTCGCTCGGATGATCGCCGTCGTCTCAAGGATCGCGGCGGGAATCGCGGGTGCGAGCCCGGCGTCGTGGAGCCATGCTTCGAGGGTCGTCCGGGTGCCGGAGCCTTCCTCTCGCGTCAGCAGTGCGGTGCCGGCCAAGTCCTCGGCGCTGATACTCGCCGCGCGTGCCCAGGGGTGGTCCGGTGCTACGACGACAGCGAGTTCGTCCTCCGTGACCACGTGAGAGGAGAGCGTGGCCGTGGACGCCGGTGTCTCGACGAATCCGAGCTGCGCCGCACCGGATCTCACGAGCTCGGTGACCGTGGCTGAATTGCCGGCGATCAGCTGCACACTCACCTCGGGTGCGCGCTGTCGGAATTCGAGGAGCCAGCGTGGGAGCAGCAGTTCGGCGATCGTCTGCGACGCCGCGAGGACCAGTGAGCCGGTCGGCTGTCGCAGTGCCGCCGCGCCCGCCTCGAGGCGGCGGGACGCCTCGAGGACCGGGCCGGCCAACTCGAGCACGAGCCGGCCCGCGTCGGTCATCAGGGACCCGGTCGGAGAGCGGCGCACGAGCGGCTGCCCGATGGCGCGCTCCGCTACCCGCAGACGCGCCGAGACGGCCTGCTGGGTGACGCCGAGGGCTTCGGCAGCGCGGGAGAGCGAGCCCGCCTCGGCGATGCGTTCGAGCACCTCCAGCGTGTCGAGATCCAGGATCCGATCCGTCAATCGCCGCGTCGCCACAAGCACTCATTGTGCCCCGCCAACACGATCGCTGTATCGGCTGGGGACGGCGATGCTCAGGCTGGAGTCATGACAACTCTCTCCCCCGCCCGCGCATCTTCCTCGATCGGGCATTCTCCGCGGTCGAGGCGCTTGTTCCGGGAGCTGGAGCATCCGGGACTGATCGTGTCAAACCTGACGCCGAACTGGTTCGCGTCGATCATGGGCACCGGCATCGTCGCGGTCGCCGCCGCGTCCCTGCCACTCCAGTTCCCCGGACTGCGTACCGGGGCCACCGTCGTCTGGGCGATCGCCGCGCTGCTGCTCGTCGCGCTGACGGTCGCGACCGGGCTGCACTGGGTCCGCTACCGCGCTACAGCGATGAGGCACCACCTGAATCCGGTCCTCTCGCACTTCTACGGCGCGCCTCCCATGGCGTTTCTCACCGTCGGCGCGGGAACCCTCCTCCTCGGCAAGGACTGGATCGGCCTGCCCGCCGCTGTCACCATCGACTGGGTGCTCTGGACCGCGGGGACTCTCGGCGGGCTGGTGACGGCGGTCCTGGTGCCCTACCTCGCGTTCACCCGGCATGAGAACAAGCCCGATTCGGCGTTCGGCGGCTGGCTGATGCCGATCGTTCCGCCGATGGTGTCCGCTTCCACCGGCGCATTGCTGCTGCCGTACGCGCCCGCCGGGCAAGCGCGGGAGACGCTCCTGTGGTCCTGCTACGGCTTCTTCGGCCTCAGCCTGATCGCGTCGCTGGTGGTGATCACCCTGATCTGGAACCGGCTCGCGCAGCACAAGGTCGGAGCGGCGGGGATGGTGCCGACACTGTGGATCGTCCTCGGTCCGGTCGGACAGTCGATCACCGCTGTGAATCTGCTCGCCTCGAACGCGCCCACCGTCGTGGACGCCGGCACAGCGCGTGCGCTGCTGGTCGTGGCTCTGGTGTACGGCTTCGCGATGCTCGGCTTCGCGCTGCTCTGGACCGTCATCGCCCTCGCGATCACCCTCCGCACCGCGAAGGAGCACCTGCCGTTCAGTCTGACGTGGTGGTCGTTCACGTTCCCCGTCGGCACCTGCGTCACCGGACTGAACGGCCTCGCCCTGCACTCCGGTCTCACGGTCGTCGCCGGCCTCGCCGTGCTCTACTACGTCGGCCTGGTCGCCGCGTGGATCATCGTCGCCGCCCGCACCTTCCACGGTTCCGTGATCCGCGGCACCCTGCTCGCACCACCGCGACCGGCCTGACCGGGATCGAGGACCATCGTGGACATCCGAACCCTGAACGCCCTCGCCGAGACCTGGCGGAGTACCGCGGACGCGACCGGACGCTTCGTTCCGGGCTTCGATCCCCGCTCCGGCGGCACCGCCAGTCGCGTCCTGGTGCTGATGCAGTCACCCGGCCCTCGGACGATCGCCGCGGGATCCGCTGCCGTCTGCAGCGAAGACAACCTCGGGCCCACCGCCGCCGCGTTCCGGGCGGCCCGCATCGAGTCCGGACTCCCCCGCGACCACTACCTCCGATGGAACCTCATCCCGTGGGAGATCCCTGGCCGCATCCGCCCCGCGGACATCGAGCAGGGCCGGCTCGCGCTCGGTGAGCTGCTGGAGCTGCTGCCCGCGCTCGACGCCGTCGTCACCTACGGGACCGTGGCGCTCGACGGGGTCATGCGCCACCTGACCCTGCACGATGATCCCCGAGTCGTCCCCGTCCTCGCGGCACCGCACCCCTCACCGGCCAACGGACGTCACCGCGCCGACCAGCACCTCCGCTCCGTGAACGCGCTCCGCCTCGCGAATCGTCTCGGATCCGGTCGGCGAGTCGCAGACTGACGGCACCGAAGGCAGACGTCCGCGGCTCGGTCGGCACCGGTCCTCGTGACCGATGAGGCGCTGATCTCAGACGGTCCCCGTCCGCGGACCGCTGACGGGAACGGCCTGGTCGTCCACGATGTCGACGGTGTACGCCGCGCCGTGCTCGAGCGTGTGGCCGACGGTGCACTGACGGTCGACCGCCCGGCGGGTGCGCTCGGACAGTGAGGCGATCCGCTCGGGATCGAGCGCCGACAGGTCGGCGCGGATCACGGCGGTGATCGAGTCGTAGCGGTCCTCACCCTCGGGCTTGGTCGCGGTGATGTCGGTGGTCGCTTCGAAGTCGGCTCCGAGCCGGCTGGCGAGGATGTGGTCCGAGGAGAGCATGCCGCAGGCGGCGAGGGCGAGGTGCAGCAGCTCGCCGGGCGAGAACACACCGTCGGCCTCCGACCCGCCGATGCGGACCTCGGCTCCTCGCGCGTTGCGGCCGATGAAGCTTCTAGGGCCCTCGCGGGTGATGTGCAGCGGCGTGGTCTCGGTGCTCATGGTCTGCTCCTGTCCGGTGTCCGCGGCACCGCGGGCAGTGTCGGTGTCTCCTGCGGGTGGATGGTGTCTCAGGTGTCGGTGCGGACGAGGGGGGAGTTCGTGCCGCGGACCCTGATGTCGACGCCGGTGATCTCCGACCGGGCGATGCCCGTGGATGCCGCCAGGTCGACGGCGCGCTTCCCGGCCGCCGTCCAGGTGGCGACGGTGGTCGTGCTGCCGTCTGTGCGGGTGATCACGAGTTCGTACTCCGCGTCGGCGGGCGCGTCACCACTGTAGGTGCAGCTCCACTCCAGCCGGGTGCCCCACGGCTTCCCCTCGACCTGGATGTCCGCAGCGAGAGCGGGATCGGCCGCGATCGGGTCCATCGGTTCGAGGGTCGCCTCGCTCGCCACGGGAGCGCCCGCGATGCCCGTGCCGAGAGCGACGCCTCCGAAGACGGAGGCGGTGACGGCGGCCGCGACGGCGAGGGACGTCACCAGCCGGCGCCGACGTCGGTGCGTCCGGACACGGTGGGCGATGGCGGGCAGCGTCACCATCGACGGCGGCGCGTCGTCGCCGTCGTCCGATGCGCTGATGGCGAGAGCGTCCTCGACGGAGAGGCGACCGACGATGCCGGGCAGTCCTGCCAGCTCTGCCACGGCCGCGCGGCAGTCCGCGCAGCCGCTGAGGTGCTGCTCGTACTCGAGTCGCTGATCCGCGGGGAGAGCGCCGAGGACGTAGGACGCGTCCCAGTCGCGGTACTCGTCCTCCGTCGCAGAGCTTCCGTGGTGGTCGTTCATCGGGTGACGCCCCTTTCCTGCAGAGCCAGTCGCAGTCCGCGCAGTCCGTAGTGCAATCGGGATTTCGCTGTTCCCTCGGGGATGGAGTGCCGGCGGGCGATCTCGGGGACGGTGTGTCCGAGGAAGTACGCGTCCACCACGATCTGACGATGCTCCACCGACAGCGATGCGAGAGCGTCGGCGACGAGGATGCTGTCCAGGACCGCGTCGGTGCGATCGGGGACGGCGCCGCCGCCGTCCTCGTCCTTCGCCGGCACTTCGCGTCGGCTCCGAGCGGAGCGGGCGTCGTCGATGACGAGGTTGCGGGCGACGGTGAACAGCCACGCGCGAGCGGCGTCGGCGTCGCGTTCGAGGACCTGCGGGCGCTGCCAGGCCCGGACCATCGTCTCCTGCACGACGTCCTCCGTCAGAGCCGCGTTCCGAGTGAGGTTCTGCACGAATCGCCGCAACGCCGGGCCGTGACTCTCGTACAGCGCCGCCAGGAGCTCATCGACGGGGCGGGGCACAGTGCTCACCGCCTCGAAGCGCCACGGCGCACTCCGTCATCTCGGTTGCTCCGATCACTGCGGGTCATCCCTTCCGGTCCTTGCCTGTCGAGAACCGGCGACCCGTCCGGGCGATGCGCTTCGCTGCGCGGGGACGGGTCGCCGTCGCATCAGGACGCCGGGGTGGCGGTGCTCATGCCCGCAGCTTCCTTGTTCATCGTGCCGTCAGGGAGGAGGACGTACCAGGCGTCCTTCACACCCTGCCCGTTGACCTGGCCCGGTGCGGTGTCCTTCGCGAACCGGTAGACCGGCCATCCGTCGACGGTCAGCTGGGTCGTCCCGTCGGTGCGCGTGATCGAGCCGACCTCTCCGGTGATCCCATCCGCGGCGGTCGTGCTGGACGCCGACACGGCCGGCCAGGTCGTGGCGCACTCGTCGTAGCAGCTGCTGCTGCCCGAGTTCTGCGTGTCCTTCGTGAACGTGTAGACGGTGGAGCCGGCCTCGTCCGTGATGATCTCGCCCAGCGGCGAGGACGCCGTCGTGAGAGCCGCCGTCTCAGCGGAGGCGGAGGCGGTGGCGGAAGGGCTGTCGGCCGGCGCTTCCGACGAGGCGGCCGAGCCGGCGGCCGTCGAGCATCCGGCGAGAAGGACGGCGGCGAACGCCGCAGTGGTCACAGTGGTCGCGATTCGCTTGAGCATGATGCCTCCTGTAGTGCGGGGGCCGAGGTGGTCCCACCGAGGACACGACACAGCAGTCGCGGACGTTCAACGAGGCGAGAAGATCGCTGGGAGAGCATCCGCGCGGCGGGCGGCTTCAGCGAGAGCGACGATCCGTTGCGCGCTCCTTCGCGTGAAGGCCCGAGGCAGCGCGCTGCTCTCCATCCCCGCGCAGACCGAGGCGAACGAGCACGCAGACCGCCAGGGAACGGTACCCGCGGCCGTACTGCTGAGGATCCGGGCCACCTCGTCAGGTGGGATCGGGCTTCGCTGTATCGCCACGAGGCGGACGCCACTCGGCGCGCTCCTGCTCAAGAGCAGACAGCCTCCCAGTAGAGGCTCGTCCTCTGGCCGATCGAACCCCCTCGGCGGAAGTCTCCGCGAGCAAGCAGACGCCGACCTCGGTCGGCGCTGTGGTGTGCGCTGCGCGCATTTTTGCCTGGAAGCCTTCGGCAGCGTACGGGCCTGCGGCGTCCACGCAAGCCGCTGCGCGGCCGGCTCCTCCGAGGTTCCCGCCACGCGGTCGCTGCGCTCCCTCACATCGCGCCGACAACCTCTCCTCCGCCGCCCTCCGGGTTGCGCTCCCGCCTCCGCCTCTGCTCGGCACTACGTGCCTTCCAGGCAAAAAAACGCTGGGAGAGAAGGAAGAACAGGCGAGCCAGACCACCCCCGCTGGCTTGACAAACCTGATTGAGAATCACGGCAAAAAAACGATGAGGAAGAGGAAGAGAAATGCAGCAGATCACGACCGTCAGCACCTTCGTCCCGGCCGCCACCGAGGAGGGGATGCGCACCCAGTTCCGCAAGATCGCGGAGCGCGACGAGGACCTTGCCGCCCACGCACGCAACGGCTGGGCGCTCGCGCACACCGCCACGATCCCCGGAACCGAGGGCGTCATGTTCGTGGACACCCTCACCCGCACCCAGCAGTAGCCCGCACCACCATCGAGGAGGAAACGCCATGTCAGACACCATCACCACCAGCCCCGCGGCGGAGGAGCCGACCCTCCTCGACGCGGTTGCCGAGTTCGCCTCCGTGTTCTCCCACGGGGACACCGCCGACGACCTGGCCGTCCGACTCAGCTGTGCCGAGGTCGACGCGCTGGCCGGACTCCTGCGAGCATTCGGACGTGACGAGGCCGCGGACCTGTGGATCGCGGAGCACGCCACGGACGACGACGAGGGCGATCGGCACCACGCTGAGGGAGGATCGGAGCGATGAGCGAGCAGCAGGCCACCCCCGACGCGGTGGCGATCTACCAGGCGGCCGTGGCGACGTTCGCGGTGACTCTCTCGGACCCCGCCGTCGCGGAAGCGATCGCCCCGACGCTCACGTGCGCGCGCGCGACGCCGATCATCGACCTCCTCACCGAGGCAGGACACCACGACGCCGCCGAGCAGTGGGCCGAGCTGCACGCCTGGACCCGGCTCAACGACGAGCACGACCCGCACCGCGGCGACGAGTCGGACGGGTGGGCCGACTGATGCTCACGGTCTACTCGAAGCCGTCGTGCGTGCAGTGCACCGCGACCTACCGCGCGCTCGACGCGAAGGGCATCGAGTACGACGTCGTGGACCTCACCACCAACCCGGCCGCGCTCGAGTACGTCATGGAGGAGCTGGGCTACTCCGCCGCCCCCGTCGTCGTCGCCAGCGATCAGGACCACTGGTCGGGGTTCCGCCCCGACCTCATCGACAAGCACGCGGCATGAGCGGCGAGATCCCGAGCGATGAGTTCCGGGCCGGATACCTCGCCGGATTCGCGGACCGGCAGGCCGAGGTGGACCGGCTGGAGAACGACGCCGACCGGCTCTACCGCGCCGCCTACGGCGACGAACGCCGCATCCCCGGTCAGTACGTGACCCGCGCCGAGCTCGAACAGCGCAGAGCGCTGTCCGAGCCGCCCGTGGAAATCACCCGGCGCGAAGCGCTCGCATCCTGGGGGATCGAACCGCCCGCCGACGACCCCACAGACACCCCCGCGGCCGAGCCCGCGACCGAGAGCCCGTCAACGTCGACGGGACCCACGAACCGCACGAGCAGGAGACGACAGATGAGCACCAGGACGATCACCGGCAACCTCGCCACCGACCCCGAAGCCGTGCAGGCGGGCCGCGTGCAGATCGTGAAGCTGCGCGTCATCGAGAACACCGGCGAATACCGCGGCGGCGAGTGGACCCCGCACGAGGCCCCGACGACGCACTTCGTGGAAGCGAAGTTCGAGCTGGGCGAGCACGTGCTCGCCTCCCTCCACAAGGGAGACGGCGTGATCGTCGTCGGCTACGAGCGCACCGTCGCCTGGGGCGAAGGCGAGAACCGCCGCACCGGCCGCGTCCTCGAAGCCGACGCCATCGGCCCCAACCTCACCCGCGCGACCGCCGTCGTCACGACGGCCGCGCAACGCACCCCCCACCGCAGCGCCGCCCCGCGGCTGAGTAAGTTGGTCGGCATGTGGGACGTGATCGCTCTGCTGCTGGCCGTGACGGCTGCTGCGCTCGTCGCCGCCGGTGTCGTGCCGCTGTATCGCGACTCCGAGCTCCACTCCGCGCAGCTGTCCGAGGTCGCGGTCGACAAGCGCGCCCGAGCCCGCGGCGCTCTCGTGGCGGCCGTTGTCCTCTTCTCCGCAGCGGCCGTCGCCCTCCTCGCCGGGACGGCCTGAACCCCTACGCCGAGCCGTCCGCGAGCCGGAGCACGTAGAGGATGACGTGATCCTCCGGGATCGCAGCGCGCACTTCCGCGATCGCCGCGGCCGACGTCGCCGCGTTGCTCTGCACAACCGTCGATGCCGATTCAGCGCGCGTCCGGTGTGCCAGTTCCCACATGCTCCCATCGTCGCACCCGGCGCCGATGGGAGCGGCGGACCGGCAGTGCCGGCCCACGAGGGGGAGAGCCCCCTCGACCCCCCCACCCGAGCACGTGGAACGGCCGCGCGCTCGAGCGGGAGTCAGCTACGAGGACGCGGCTTGTACTTCTTCCCCGCCCGGATGTTCCGGTTCTCGATCACACCGACGACGGCCAGGCCCGCGGCGACGAGGACGATCAGCGACCACCCGAGCACGTTCAACCAGGTGCCGTTGAAGGCCGCGTAAGTCTGCTCGCCGGCGATGGAGAAGAGCATCAGCGACAGCCCGAACCACACCATGCCGTTACTGATCAGCGCGGCACGCGCGAGCTTGGTCCGAGGCTTCGACATGCCCTCACCCTCCCACCGCAGGCTGGACGTGTCCACGGCGCCAGCAGGAGTTGCTTTCCGTGCGTAGAGCGCAGTGCCAAGATCGGGCATGACCTCCCTGCCTGACGCCTATGTCGACTCGATGCCCACTGATCCCGACCTCCTGATGGAGCTCGGCCGCGTCGCATGGGCCGCCGCTCGTCTGCACGCCGGCGTCCGAGACGCGATCGGTCGGCACCTCGGCGCCTCCACCGATGAACCGTTTACGAAGACCCTCGGTCAGGCAATCAGCCAACTCGAAACGTTGGCCCGCCTCGCTCGCCGTACCGACCAGCTCGACTGGATCACCGACGTCGGGCGGCCCGCCAAGGACAAGCGCAACGCGGTCATCCACGCAGTCACCTACACCGCGACCGACGGCCGTCAGGCGATTACGACGTCCGACGGATCGGCGCCGGGCAGATTCCTGAACCCCGAGCTGCGTGCGGTGACGCTCGAACTCATCGAGGCGCACACGGACCTCCCGCTGTAGCCGGTCACGGAAACAGTGGTTCGACTGTCCACACAAGGGGAATGACGTTCGCCGCTCCTCCTACGACGACAGCGGACCCAAGAATGAGCACGTCGCGCCACGCGGCGGTCGGCCCTGACGTCGCCGCTCTCTTCACGAAGTCAAGAAGAGCATCGGCGGCGCGTCCTTCCTGCATCGCTTCGACGGGCCAAAACTCTGACGCAAGAGAAGGGTCCACGGGAGTATTGGCTTCCGCGTCAATTCGACGTGCCTCCCTCTGAGCGCCCAGGGCAAGCCGGATCAAGCCCCAGAGGCTAGCCCCCGCGGCGTACAGATTCATTGCGATGAGCCAGCCGCTCATGACGAGCGACTCTCACCGGTCGACGATCCATCCGCGGGCAGAGGGAGGGGGTCAAGCAGGTGGGGCCCGTTGTTGCGGACGCTATTCACGTCGCGGGACACCTCGTAGTGCTCGAGGTCGTGCGCGACCGAGTAGGACTCCCGGTCGAGCAGCTGCATCAGAGCGTCGACGTCGAGGTGCCCGCCGAGCCAGTCGTCGTACCCGTCCGGCGTGATGCACGCCGGCATCCGATCGTGAACCTCACCCGGCGCCACATGCGAGTCCCGGGTGATGATCGCCGTCGACAACCGCCACTTCTCCGGATCGTCCTCCGCCTTAAACGGATCCGGCCACGCCGAGACGATCCCCGCCATGGCGAGGGCCGCGTCGGGCTCGTAGATGAAGTGCGGCTGCTTCCCCGTCTCGGTCACCGTCCACTCGTAGTAGCCGGCCGCCGGGATCAGCACCCGCGACGTCGCGAACGCCTTCCGGAACATGGGCGAGCTCGCGACCGTCTCGATCCGAGCGTTGATCGGCTGCGGCCGCTGCTTCTTGAAGTCCTTCGCCCACACCGGGACGAAGCCCCAGTGCACCATCGGCGCCGACCGCTCCCCGTCGCGCTCCCGCACGACGGTCACCGGCGACGTCGGCGCCACGTTGTAGTTCGGTCGCAGACCCCCGAAGTCGGCCGAGACGAGATCCGGCAGCAGAGCCGCCGTGGAGTCCTTGACGACGAAACGACCACACATGCGCTCAACCGCGGATTTTCTTGAAAGCACCCACCAGTGCTGCAACACAACCCGCACCAGCTGCAACCAAGGCGACTGTAGGCGCCCAGTCTGGGGCGTACTTCTCCACAGCGCCTCCGGTGGCCACGGCGACACCGAGCACCAGGACGCCGATGCCCAGCACGGCTCCCACGGTCTCGAGCCGGTTTCTAGGCGTGAACGCCAGGCTGAAAAATTCGGCTCCGATGCCGGCCGCTGATGCGCCGACTCCGTAGAGAATCACTGCCTGCGTCGACTCTTGGGTGAACATCGCCCCCAGAACTATGGCGCCGGCAGCTTCTACGAGCGCGATCACGGCGGCGATCACAAGAATGACCTTCCATGTCGTGCGAGGGGTTGTCCGAGACTGCCCTGAGACAGGAATCGGTGGTGAGGGTGGAGTCTGTGCGGTCACGCGACGATTATGTCGCGGCCGAGATAACTGGTGCTCGCACCTAGCGCCGCCTCCCGGGGTCGACAGGGAGAAGGTCTGCACTGTCCCGTACGGGGATCGTTCACCGGTACACGCATGAGCGACACCGACCGCCGCGAAATGTAGAGATGATCGCTCTGTGGCGGTGTTCTGCGATCGCATTATGGCGGCA